>JAJDZI010000123.1 GCA_022824735.1 Nitrospirales bacterium | reverse complement strand
CCCATCTCCAGCAGGTCGTGGTCGGGGTTGCGTTCTTTTGTGAAGGTTTTGGACCAGGAGGAGCGGAAGAGCACGATGGGACGGTCCCGGTGATCTTTGACGATCATCGCGTCGCTCGGGGCGCGAAAGGTGTCGAGGTCTCCGGCCATCCAGGCACTGCACGCATAGGTCAACGGTTCGAGCCGGGTCTCCACCCGGTATTCATTGCGCAGGCGAAATTCCAGCACGTCGAACTGGAGGCGGCCCACCGCGGCCACGAGGAAATCCAGGTCATCGAGGCTCCGGAGAATCTGGACCGTGCCTTCGGCGGCCATTTGCTCCATGCCTTTGTCAAAGGCCTTGCGTTTGCCCACGTCGGTGGGTTGAATCCGGGCAAACACTTCCGGTTGAAACTGGGGAAGCGGTTGATAGTTGAATCCGTCACCCAGCGAGATGGTATCGCCGATGGCAAATTGTCCCGGATTGATCACGCCGATGATGTCTCCGGGATACGCCACGTCCACGGTATTGCGGTCCTTCGCCACGAGACTGTGCGGCCGTGACAGGCGCACGTCATGTCCCAGGCGGTGATGTTTGACCACCATGTCGCGCTCGAACCGGCCGGAGCAGACGCGGAGGAAGGCGGTGCTGTCACGATGCCGGGGATTCATGTTTGCCTGGATCTTGAAGATATAGGCGCTGAACGGTCGCTCCACCGGATCCACGACGACTGCCGTGCCGTCGTGCTGATCGGCAGTACGCGGCATAGCCGCAGGCGCCGTCTCCACGAAGGCGTCAAAGAAGTTTTCAATGCCGAAATTCGTAAGCGCGGAGGCGAAAAACACGGGTGTGACTTCGCCGCGAAGAAAAGCCTCCTGCGAATACGGGTTCCCGGCTACGTCCAACAGTTCCAAATCGTGGTTGACGTCCTGCAGGACGTCTTCCTCAATCAGGGCTGCGGCTTCGGGGCCGTCCAAAGAAATTTCCGTGCGCCCGGCTTTCGCGGCGCCTTGCGCCGCCATTTTTTTGAACAACGAGATCCGGCGTGAGGCGCGGTCCACGACACCCGTGAATTGTTGTCCCGACCCCACGGGCCAGTTGATCGGGTTGGCGTGAATGCGAAGGACGCCTTCGACCTCGGCCATGAGATCCAGTGGTGGGCGTCCCGGCAGGTCCATTTTGTTGATCAACGTCAGGACGGGGATGTTGCGCAACCGGCATACCTCGAACAATTTCCGGGTTTGGGCTTCGACGCCCTTTGCCGCGTCGATGACCATCACGGCACTATCCGCCGCGGTCAGCGTCCGGTAGGTGTCTTCGCAGAAATCCTGGTGACCCGGCGTGTCGAGGACGTTGATGACGGCCTGTTTGTATTGGAATTGCATGGCCGACGCGGTGATCGAGATCCCGCGTTCCTGTTCCATGTCCATCCAGTCGGACGTCGCTGTTTTGGCGCTTTTCCGGCTGCCCACCATGCCGGCTGTCCGGACCATCCCCGAATAGAGCAGCAGTTTTTCCGTGACGGTGGTTTTCCCCGCGTCGGGATGACTGATAATCGCAAAGGTCCGGCGCTTGTTGGCTTGCACCCGGATATCGTTCTGCCTGTGCGGATCGGATGTGACCATGGGTGACGGCGGCGGGCTAGAGTGCGTCGAGTCGCCCCTGGGCCCTGGCAAGATCGACGCGTGACGCGTTGAAATTGAACAGCGCCTCAATGAGGTTGTCCCGGGCTTGAGCCACCCGGGTCTGGGCGTCCGTGACTTCGATGTTAGTCGCTAGGCCGACCGCGAAACGCTGCCGGGCGAGATAGAGTTCCTGAAACGACAACCGAAGCCCTTCCTGGGCCACGGCGACCTGTTGTTGGGTTGATTTCAGGGTCAACAGGGCGTCCCGGACTTCCAGCCCGATTTGTTTTTCGATGTCTTTTGTTCTGAGGGCTTCCAGGCGAACCAGACTGCGCTGTTCGGAAATACGGCCTTCACGCTGGCCGCCGTCGAACAGGGGAATGGAGAGCAGGACCTGCACGTTGTCGGTGGTTAACGCATTGCCGGGTTGGTTTCCGATCACGCCCACGTCTCCGGTACCCGAGAGCGAGGGCACTCGTTCCATCACCACCGAACTCAACGTCAGTTCAGCCAACCGTTTCCGTTTCTTCTGAGCTTTGAGTTCGACCCGGTGTTCCCTGGCGACCTGTAAGGCTTCGTCCACGGACTGATGGGTGACCGGAACGAGTTTCAGTTTGTCCGTGAGGATCAACTTGACGTCGAAGGAGAACCCAATGCCGCGGGTCAGGTTGAGTTTCGCGCTACCGAAGTCGTTCTTCGCGACGAGCAGGCGTTGTTTTACGTTTTCGAGTTGGACCTTCGCCCGGGTGACGTCCAATTGAGTGGCCATGCCGACGGACTTGCGTTCCATGGCCAGGCGCAACAGTTGTTTATTGAGCTTGACGTCGGCCAAACGGGCTTTGACGGACTTTTTCACCCGTAAGGCTTCCATGTAGGCCAGGGCCACTAAAGCCATGGTGTCCATTTTCTGAGTTTCCGAGTCCAGGCCGGCCACTTCGATGTTCGTTCGGGCCGCGCGCCATTTCTGGATCAGGCTGAGGCTGAACAGATTCTGGTTTAACGTGACGCGGCTTTCGTAAAAATCTCTGGGAGCCGCCACAGTGGCACGCCCGCCAAATGCGCCGAGAAAGAATCGCCGTCTCGCGCCGCTGACCCGGGCGGACAGGTTCGGCAGCAAGGCTCCGCGCTGGGTAAAGGCCTGTTCTTCCGCCTGGGTCACGCGCTCTTTGGAGATCCGCACCGTGGGGTTCTTCTCGACTGCCGCTTGCATGGCGTCGCGCATGCTCAGCCGGAGTTCGAGCGGGCGTTGACTGAACGCGGGCTCATCCTGGGCCCAGGAGAAGCTCCCAGGTCCTGTTACCCAAACGATGACGGCAAAAAAGATGAAAATCATGGCGCGCATCCTCTTTCGAGTTTCCAGCCCATCATGAGGCTGAAGATCGCCGGGACCAGGAAGAGCGTAAACATGGTCGAAAGCATGAGTCCGCCGAGCACGACGCTCCCGATGCCCCGGTATAATTCCGATCCGGCGCCCGAGGCCAGGACCAACGGCAGGAGGCCGAAGGTCGTGGTCAGCATGCTCATCATGATGGGCCTGACCCGGGACCGCACGGATTCGGCAATGGCCTGACGGGCCGGCATGCCGCTCGTCGCCTGATCTTCATCGGACGTCCACAGGTTGAGCCGTTGCGGATCCATGAAATTCAGGGCTTGGTGCACGACCAGAATGGCATTGTTGACCACCACGCCGATCAGGATGATAAAGCCCAGCATCGTCAACACGTCCATGGGTTGAAGGGCGATAAAGCGGTTGACGACCGAGAGTCCGAGAATGCCGCCGGCCGCGGCCAACGGCACGCTGAAGATAATCACAAATGGATACAGGAAACTTTCAAACAGGGCGGCCATGAGCAGATAGGTAATGAGCAGGGCCATGAGCAGGTTATATTTCAGGGCGTCATAGGTTTTTGTGAGGTCGTCAGCCGTGCCCGCCAGGTGAATCTGATAGAGCCGCCCGAGGTTGCCTGCCTGCGCGATCGGGTTGATGATTTGCCGTTGGATCAGGTCCATGGCCGTCTCCAACGGGATGTTGCTTGGCGGAATGACCTGGATGGTGATGGCCCGTTCCCGTTCAATGTGGTTGATCTGTTCGGGGCCTGCCATGAGCGTGATATCGGCAATGTCACCCACCGTGGTGAGGCGGCCGCCCGGAGTAAAGATGGGCAGGTTCCCCAGGTCCTGCGTGCGATTGGCATACTGATCGATGCCCCGGATTGTAAGATCGATCTCGTCCCCTTCAAATTGATAGTCACTCGCCTTGGCTCCGTCCACCAGGGCGTCAATGGTAAAGCCGAGTTCCTGGTTCGTCATTTGCACGTCAGCCGCCCGGTCCCGTTTCAGGTGGACTCGCACTTCGGGACTTCCCAGGTCGAGACTGGGTTTCGGTCGAACCTGCGCGCCCGGGAGAATGGCTCGAACCTGTCCGAAGATCTGCCCGCCCAGGGCGAGGAGTTTGTCGAGGTCCGGTCCGGTAATTTCAATGTCAATGTTTCGCCCTTCGCCCAACCCGCGTTGAAATAAACTGCTTTGGGTGACAATGCCGAAGATCCCGGGGATATCGGCCATGGCCCGGCGAAACACCGGGATCAAATCCCGGATGTAGGCATCGTCATTGGTACGGCCGCCCATGAACACGGAACGTCCGCGCGCCACGTAGAAGAAATTGCGGATACTGGGACCATCCAGCGCGGCTTCCTCCGGGGACCCGGGTTCGGCCTCCCAATGCGGAGTGAGGACGTGCTCGATGGATTCGCCCACGTGAATGAACTTCTCCGTGTTATAGCCGGGCGGGGGCAGGACAATGCCGAAGATCAGGTTTCGATTTCCGTTGGGCAGGTATTCGGCTTTCGGCAGGAATAGCGCGATGGTGCCGACGGCAAACGCCGTAAGTCCGAGGACAATCCCTACGCGCCAACCGGTACTGCCGCACATCCAGTACACGAACTTGCCGATCCGGTCGGAAACGTTTCTCTTCCATCTATCCGTCCCAGCCTCTTGACCGGCTGTCTCTTCCGGATGTTCCGCATGGGAGACGGAACGCCACCGGCCGGTGTCACGGTTCGTCGTCAACAGGCGGGCGGACAGACATGGAATCACGGTAATGGAGACCAGGAGGCTCAGCCCGACGCCGGCACTGATGGCAATGGCAATGTCC
Source organism: Nitrospirales bacterium (assembly GCA_022824735.1). Lineage (GTDB taxonomy): Bacteria > Nitrospirota > Nitrospiria > Nitrospirales > UBA8639 > Bin75. The sequence goes on along the minus strand of JAJDZI010000123.1, from coordinate 5,351 downwards.
CGAAAGAGTTGTCCGGCCTGTTCCTCGATAAACACGATGGGCACGAAGACGGCGATGGTCGTGAGCGTGCTGGCGAGCACCGCGCCCCAGACTTCAACGGTGCCGTCATAGGCGGCCTGCCACAACGGTTTGCCCGACTCCCGGTGACGGTAGATGTTTTCCAGGACGACGATGGAATTGTCGACCAACATGCCCCCGGCCAGCGTCATCCCGGCGAGACTGATGACGTTCACGTTCCGGCCCAGCATCCACAGGGCAATGAAGGTGCCCATGATGCTGATGGGAATGGCCAACCCGACGACGAAGGTCGTGCTCGCCGTGCGCAGGAACAGGAAGAGGACCGTCACGGCAAGGATGCCGCCGATGACCAGGTTTGTTTGTACCAGATCGATGGAACTGTAGATGTAGTCCGTTTCGTCATAGACCTGAAACAGTTTGAAGCCTCGCCGTTGGAGGATCTCGTCGTTCAGTTCCCGAACGGTGACTCGAAGCTGCTCCATCGTGTTCAGGGTATTGGCGCCCGTCTCGCGGATCGCATTGACGGCAATGGAGTTTCGCCCCATTTCCCGGACGACGTGTGAGGGTTCCTGATACGCGACGCTGACGGTCGCCACGTCTTCCACGTACACCGGCGCGCCGTCTCGTCTGGCAATAATGACGTTCGCGACGTCTTGGGGGCTTTGGTATTCGCCGGTGGTCCTGACGACGTACGATCGTTTGCCTTCATCGAAGTCCCCCGCGCTGTAGTCACGGTTTTCCTGGTCCAGCGCGCGCGCCAGGTCCAGGACAGTCAGGGAGCGGGTGGCCAGTTTCAAGGGATCCACGAGTACGCGCAATTCCCGTTTACGGCCGCCATAGACGTTCGACGCGGCCACGCCCGGAATGCGCTCGAACCTGGCCTTGATCACGTCTTCCGCAAAATCCCGCAGGGTGTCGATGGCGATGGGGTTGCTCTCCAACGGTTCGAAAATAAACCACCCCATGGCCATGCCGCGCGTGTCGGCGCTGCTGATCACGGGTTCATCGACTTCATCGGGATATTCCTTGACCTGGTTGAGCCGGTTGGAGACGCGAAGCAACGCCGTGTCGGTGTTGGTGCCGGCGGGAAACCGGAGGATGACTTCCCCGGAGTCGTAGGCGCTTTCGCCGAACATCTTCTCCAGTCCCTCGACCCCTTTCAGTTGCTCTTCCTGTTTGTCCACGATTTCGCGTTCCACTTCCTTGGGGCTGGCCCCCTGCCATGGGGTCGAGACCGTGATCTCGGGTTTGGAGACGTCGGGCGTGAGCTGGATGGGAAGCTGCATGAGCGACACGAGCCCGAAGAGGACCACGAGAATCACGGCCACGCTTGTGGTGACCGGATATCGGATGGAGAATTGGATGACGTTCATGGGGTGCTGCCGGGGGGCTCCAGGATGCGCACGGGTTGGCCGGGGAACAGGCGTTCGTTCCCTTCCACCACGACGTCCATCCCCGCCTGGACCGGTCCTTCGATTTCCACGAGGTCTTCGACGTGCAGGACGGCGGTCACCGGGATTTGATCAGCCGTCCCTTCGTTCACGCGAAACACAAACGCTTTGCCTCCCCGAAGAACCAGGGCGTCCTTCGGGACCACGAGCCCTTGATGGGGCTGGTCGATCCGGAGCGTGACGCGGGACACCATGCCGCTTTTGATCGCCAGGGCGGGATTCGGAATTTCCACCTTGACCGGAAACGTTCTCGCGTTTCGATCGGCTTGGGCCACAAGAGAGAACACCTGGCCCCGGGCCTCGAACGCCGGCAGGCCGTCGAAGGTGGCGGTGACGGGATCACGGATTTGAATCTGGCTCACGTAGCGTTCCGGAAGGGGAACTTCGACTTGCACGCGCGACAGGTCCACCACCTCGACGACCGGCCCGCCTTCTTCCACCCACTGCCCGATCTCCGTAAACTCCTGCGTAATCCACCCGTCGAACGGCGCGACGACCGTCGATTTGTTCAGGGAGTCTTTGACCTGCCGGATTTCGGCGTCCAATTGCGACAGGCGCTCTTTCAGTGCCGCCTCCTCGGCCACGGCGTCGTCGAAATCTTTCTGGGTCACGAGTTCCCGTTGAAAGAGGACGCGGAACCGCTTCAGGTCCCGTTTGGCCTGTTCATAGCGGGCGCGGGACTCTCGATAGATGGCCATGGCTGAATCGAGCCGGATCTGCAAGGTCTTGGTGCGCAACCGGGCCAGCAGGTTCCCGCGTTTGACTTTCATGCCTTCTTCAGCCGCAAAGGCCTGGACTAACCCTTCGACTTCGCTGGCCACGACGCTTCGTTTCCATGGTTCGACGGTTCCGACCAGGGTAACGGTTCGCTTCACTTCCTGTTGTAGAACCGGGGCGACGCGGACCGGCGACGGCGGAGGCGCAGCAGGCGGAGGCGCAGCTTGTTGTTCGTCACAGGCCGTGAGGATGAGCAGGCAGAGGATCAGGGAAAGGGGAATGCAGGTCCTGCGAAGTACTTGCTGACATGGGTACGGGATCATCATAAGGAACCTCTGCCTTATTGCGCTATCGGGCGCATGGCTGCGTTGTGTCCTCGCTCAACCCTCACCTATCTCTGTGATAAGCCTCGGGTTTCGCTCCGGGACGCCTTGCCCTGCATCCCGCTATCACAATAAATCAGAGGTTCCATAACCAAAACGATCAATGAAGCTGAGAATCATGTCTCTCCGTCAATAATAAGAATATTCTACTATATGAAAACCCCGCGTCAAAATTAGAACATGCAGTCTGGTCTTTGCAACTTCCGCCACAAAGGGATGCGCCACGGCATCGGTTATTGAAACGAATCGGGAGATTTTTTAGATTCGGCCGGGGATGGTAACGCCGGGGCGTCGCTCGGGGGCGTTTTGCCGGTTTTCTCGTGGGCTGTCACACCTGAGACCCCGCCCGAAACGATGAAGGTCATGACGTCCGCGCTGTCGGCGTGGAGCGGGCGGATCTGACTACGAGGCACGATCAGCAGGTTGCCGGCAAAGTTGTAGGATTGCGGAAAGTACACGGCAACCCGGTCTTCCAGCCCCAACAGGTCCAGGTTCTGGCGCGTGACGAATCCGATCGCTTCCGCGTGACCGCCAGGCATCAGCGTGACGAGGACGGGCTGATCGAAACGCTTTTTTTCACCCATGAAGGCTTCGATGAGATCCTTGAGCGACGTATAGACCAATTTGACAAAAGGCGTGCGGGTCAGGACTTTTTCCAGGGAGCCCATGGCCCCGCGAAAGAACACGTTCGAGGCCAGGCGGCCGACCAGGACGAGCATGCCGATGGTGAGGAGAAACCCGATACCCGGAATGGGGATATTCAGCCAGCCGTCTACGAAATTGAACACCATGAAGACGACGTAGATGGTGACGGCTACGGGAACCACGAGAAACAGGCCATTGAAGAAATTTTGGACGAATTCCTGCACGTCCCAGCGTTTGGGAATGGCCTCTTCTTTGAGGGATTTGAGAACTTCTTTCCAGTCAACACTCATCCCCCTGACTCTACCCGGAGGGAAGGCCTTGAGACAAGGGCTTGGGAGGGGCTCATTTGACACTGGGCCTCACAACCCGTCACAGTATGAGGCGTTTCGTGATCCTCACCGCATAAAGAAAGGCATCCACTGTGGCAGGCGAAACCTCATCGCGGAAACCATCCTCCAAATCAAAAGGTCCTCTCGACACCGAAATCCTGACGGTCCACGTTGAGCGTGAAGGCCAACAGGTCAGCGCCAAATGGGGGCTCAATCCGAGACTGAAAGAAGAATTAACTCCCGAGGAATGGAAAGAGGTGACGGACATCATGGGAAAAGTCACCGACATCGTGGGGAAACGGTTTTCGGAAATGTTGGCGCAGGGGCCGACGGAAGCCGGCGGAACCGCGTAGGGATCAGAGGTTCCTCAAGTCTGTTTTTATCTACAGGTGCGGATTGACCGGCAGGGCCAGGGTCAAGTAACGGCCCTTGTCTTCCACCAGAATACGTTTGGCCGTGAGCGCGGCGACCGCGTCTTCGATGGAAGTTGCCGGGGTTGCCGCTGCTTGGTCGTCAACTGAAGCCCGCCTGATCTGCTCCAACGTTTTCGGGGTCTCATTGCAACATTCGATGACGAACGAAAGCGGCCAATCGAATCGTTCACTCGTGGGCTGATCGGTCCGGCCGTCGTAGACGGTCACGTAACTCATGGCCTTGGCATAGAACAGAAACGGGCGGTCCTGCGAGAAATACCGGGCCCGCCATTCCTGCACCAGGTTGCACAATTGTTCGTAGAGGCCCGCGTCCACCTTCCAATCGATCTCGTATTCGAAATCGTACGCAATCTTGTTCAAGTCCACTTTCCTCGCGTCGTACACGTATTCGTATGCCGCGCCCGGCCCGGTAATGCGCACGCCATAGTCTTCGGGACGCATGAAATACGGGCTGAATCGTTCCAGCCACAGTTTGCCGGTGCTTTCCGGCGGCTGGAGGTGAAACAGTGAGGGAATGAGCGCAACTTGGCGCCGGTAGTCCGCGTTGGTTTCCTGCGGGAAACCCAGCAGGATGTTCCAGTTGATATCCAGGTTGTAATACCGGCTCCATTTCAAGCACTGGACGTTCTGGAGCGGGCTGACGCCCTTATCCATTTCCTTGAGTTGCGTGGCGCTCAGGCTTTCGATGCCCGGCTGCATGCACTTCACTCCGCCTTGGGCCAGGGTCTGAATCTGTTGCTTGGTCAGGTTGGCCTTGGTCTCCATGAACACGTCCAGGTCATAGTGCCCCGCGGCGAACCGGCCGAACAGGTTGTCGATGTATTTCAGGTCGATGATGTTATCGACCAGCCGGAAGCGCGTGGTGTTATAGCGACTGGAGAGGCCGTCCATTTCCCGGGCCACCTGATCGGAAGTCTTGGCGCGAAACTGCATGGACTGCGCGTTCAATCCGCAAAACGTGCAATGATGTTTTTCACCCCACCAGCACCCACGTGATCCTTCATAGAGCAGAATCCGGTTCAGCCCGGTCGAGCCCTGTCCTTCCAGTTCTCGAACCATGTCGAAATAGTCATCGTAATCCGGCGGCCCCACTTCGGTAAAATCGGAAAAGAGCGTCGCGTTGGGCTGGAACTGAATTTCCCCGTCTTTGCGAAAAGCCACCCCAGAGGGGAACGCGCCTTCCTGTCCGCGCAGCACGTTCTTCACCAAACCGGGGAACACGGCTTCGCCTTCGCCGACCACCACGTAGTCGATCCACGGAAATGCCCGGAAATGTTCCAGGCCCATCTCCCCGTCGAAGTTGGCCCCGCCGAAGACAATCCGAACGTCGGGATACAATTCCTTGATCAATTTCGCCATGGTCAGGCTGGCCAC
>JAJDZI010000013.1 GCA_022824735.1 Nitrospirales bacterium | reverse complement strand
CCGGCTTCGCCGATGGCCAGGGTGGCGACGGGAATGCCTTTGGGCATTTGGACGATGGAGAGCAGGGAATCGAGGCCTTGCAGCGCTTTGGATTGCATGGGGACGCCCAGGACCGGCAGGGTCGTCTTCGCCGCAATCACGCCCGGCAGGTGAGCCGCGCCGCCGGCGCCCGCGATCATGACGCGAAGTCCTCGCGATTCAGCTTGGCTCACGTATTCGAATAGGGCATCGGGGGCGCGATGCGCGGAAATCACACGACATTCGTTGGCAATGCCAAGCTGCGTCAACGTTTCACTGGCCAGCCGCATGACGTCCCAATCGCTTTTACTACCCATCACAATGCCGACTAACGGCGTATCGTTTGCTGAAGCCACAAGCGTTCCTCCTTAACCGAAATGGGATTCTGAAATTGAAGCGTTCTCGAGAATTCCTTCTTGACGGGACAAAAGTGTACTCACTCGTCATTTCATTTACAATCTCATTCTGTGGCGACGCGACACGAGAAAAGCGGGACATAGCGAAACATAGCATGGCATAGCAAAAACATAACATAAAATAGCAAAGAATAGCATGGAACATAGCAAGGCATAGCAAAACATAGCAAGATATAGCATTAAGCATAGCAGGACATAGCAGAATATAAATACATAAAACGAGACAGAGAGGAAAATAGCGTGATCGAGCGTGAAGTGTCATCAATCGCGCTGACTTGAGGATGCTGCTTGTTGAGAACGAGCGATCTCCTCGACGGGAAACAAATAAGCCGACCGGCGTTATGCATTGGAGCCTAACTCATTGACGTGCAAAGGATTTTGGTTACCGTGCCTAGGAGAACGGCTTGACGGAATCGATTAGAGCCTGTAAATGTTTGCTACTTCGTTGATAGGATAGGGGGGCTAACCACACCATATCTGTCATTCTGGGCCGGAGGCGAAGAATCTTCTTGCTGTCATCCCCGACCCGATCGGGGATCCAGGGTTTTTTCTTCGTCCGTCAAGAGAAAGACACTGGATTCCCGATTACTAACGTCGGGAATGGCAGAAGGAGGCAGTGAAAATGGCCAACGAAGGCGTGAAACATATGCAAGGATGACAATCTCGACACGTTCCCCGGATTGAGGCATTTTGCATGACTGACGAATTTCCACTTCGATTACTGGCTCCGTTCGATGGTGAGCCGTGGGATATTGACGGCTACGTCAAGACCGGAGGCTATGAGGCGTGGCGGCAAGTGGTTCGGGACGCCGACCCCGACCGGGTGATTGATGAGTTGAAGCGGGCGGGTCTCCGGGGCCGGGGCGGAGCCGGATTTCCCACGGGCTTGAAGTGGGGCAAGGTCGTGCATCATCGGGAGACGGAACGATATTTCGTCTGTAACGCCGGCGAGCATGAGCCGGGCACGTTCAAGGACCGGTACCTGGTCGAGCACTACCCGCATCAGTTGATTGAAGGCTGTTTGATCGCGGCCTTTACCATCGGCGCGCGGGAGGCCTACATTTATTTGAACGCCGAATTTCTGGCGGCCCGGGCGAGCCTGGAAAAGGCCTTGGAGCAAGCCAGGACGCGTGGATTGCTCGGCCAAAACGTCCTGGGGTCCGGGATGGACCTTGAATTGGAGATTTTCGAAGGGCACGGCAGTTACGTCGCGGGTGAAGAAACCGCGATGCTGGAATCCATGCAGGGCCGCCCGGCACAACCCAAGGAAAAGCCGCCGTTTTACCCCACCGAGTTCGGGCTGCATGGCAAACCGACCCTGGTGAATAACGTCGAAACCCTGTCCCATGTGCCGCACCTGCTGCGCAACGGGGCGCAATGGTTTACGGCAGTGGGTACGGAAAAAAGTCCGGGCACGATGTTGTTTTCGTTGAGCGGGGCCGTGAATCGTCCCGGCGTGTATGAATTGCCGTTGGGGACGCCGTTGCGCCACCTGATCGAGGAATGTGGAGGGGGTGTTCCGCATGGCCGCGGGATCAAAGCCATCTTTCCGGGGGGACCGTCCTTTGCCATGATGGGGCCTGAAGCCCTGGATCTGCCCATGGATTTCGATGCCTTGAAGCAGGCCGGGACCGGGTTGGGGTCGGCCGGGGTGATTGTCGTCGATGATGCCACCTCTATGGTGACTCAGACCCTCAAGCTCTCGACGTTTTTTCGGGAAGAGAGTTGCGGGCAATGTCCACCCTGCCGGATTGGCACGGAGCATCTGGAAGAACTGGTGGCGAAAATCGAGGAGGGGAACGGGACACGGGAAGATCTGGATAAACTCTTGCAGATTTGCGGGTTCGTCAAAGGCACGGGCTATTGCACGTTGGTGACGGGCGCCGCCGTCCTGGTCCAAAACAGTCTTCGGCTGTTCCGGCACGAATTCGAGGAGCGCGTCGCCAAGTGAGCGTGTCCACCCGACCGCCACGGAGCCGGCGATTGCCGTGGGGTGAGTGATCCCTGATGCCGCGTGTCACCTTTATTCATCCTGAAGGCACGAGCGGAGAGGTTCCGGAGAACGTCTCCCTGCTCGATGCCGCCGAGCAGTTGGGGTTTCCGCTCAACCATGATTGCGGGGGGAGCGCCTCGTGTTCGACCTGCCGCGTCGAAGTGATGATGGGCGGAGAGCATTTATCTGAAATAGATTTTGAAGAGCAGGACCTGCTCGACCGTGAAGCCTTAACCGAACCCTATCATCGTCTGAGCTGTCAGGCCTTGATCCTGGGAGACGTGGTCGTGCAAGTGCCCGAAGAAAAATGGGCGTCCACGGCTGGCGATCAGCCGGACTCCTCGAATGCCACAGACAGTTGATCCATGAGCCGGAGTAGAACGGCGATGAACGAAAAAATCTGCGTGACCCGTCCATACCGGTTCTGCGCGGCGCATCGGTTGCATACCAATGCCTTGCCCGACGACGTCAATCGAAAAATCTACGACAAGTGCAACAATCCCAATGGGCATGGCCACAACTACACCGTGTTCGTGACGGTCACCGGCGAATTGGATCCCAGGACCGGCGACGTGACGGACGTCGAGGCCTTGGACCGGCTGGTGAACAAGAAAATTGTGGAACGCTTTGATCACCGTCACTTGAATCACGATCCGGCGTTTCAGCATCTCGTGACCACCGGTGAAAATCTCGTCAAATTCATTTGGGACGAGTTGGTGAACGACGTCCCAATGGGACGGTTGGAAAAAGTCGGGCTGATTGAAACGCGTGACAATTATTTCGAATATCAGGGGTCCGTGTTGCCTGAACCTCAAGCGCACTAGAAAGAACCCGATGAATAAGCGTCAATCTCCCAAAACCTCGACAAAGCCGCGCGCGCGGGCGACGAAGACGTTGTCGGGTTCCGCCCAAAAGCCCGGCGACGGCAACGCGATCCAGCCGTTGATCACACAACTTCTCGAAGCGCTGGGAGAAGATCCGAAACGCAATGGATTGGAGAAAACGCCCGAGCGCATCGCCAAGTCCCTCGCGTTTTTGACGAAAGGCTATACTCAGGACATCAAGGAGATCATCAATGGGGCCCTGTTCCCGCTTGAATATGATGAGATGGTCATTGTCCGTGACATTGACTTTTACAGCTTATGCGAACATCACCTGCTCCCGTTTTTTGGAAAGTGTCACGTGGGGTATATCCCGAACAAACAGGTTGTTGGCCTTAGCAAGTTGCCGAGGATCGTCGAAGCGCTGAGCCGGCGGCTTCAGGTGCAGGAGCGCCTGACCGTGGAAATTGCGGAGACGCTCAAGACGGAACTGAACCCCTTGGGGGTGGGGGTCGTCGTCGAAGCCCAGCACCTGTGTATGATGATGCGCGGCGTCGAAAAGCAAAATACCATTGCCGTCACGAGTCACATGCTGGGAGGGTTTCGCAAGCAACAGCAAACCCGCGAAGAATTTCTGAAGCTCATCGGCCGCTCCGTTTGAGACGGCTTTTCCCCTCACCCCAGCCCTCTCCCATTGGGAGAGGGAGTAGGTCGGGTTTAGCGGAGCGTAACCTGACGTTATCGTTACGAATCCCCTCGTTCCACCGACGTCAAGAAACTCAGGAGCGCCGCGTTGAAGGCGGCGGGGTTTTCCATGTTTGAAAGGTGCCCGGCCTGCGGGATACGCACGAAGGTTGCCCCGGGGATCTGTTTGGCCATGCCTTCCACTTCCTCGGGTGGCGAAGCGAGGTCCTCTTCACCGGCCAGCACCAACGTCGGAACGGAAATGGTGCTCAACAGCGGAGTGGCGTCCGGCCGCTCTTCCATGGCCATGAGATCGCCCACAATTCCGGACACCTGGTTGCCGGTGATGATCGTGCGCAACTGATCACGCAAGTCCGTGCGGTGTTCGCAAGCTGCCGGACTCAACAACTTGGACAACATGAGTTCGGCGATGGCCGACGCCCCCCGGCGATACGCGACCTGGGCCATGGAGAATCGAGCGGCCCTGGCGTCAGGCGTATCGGCTGTGGCCCTGGTATCGGCCAGCACGAGTGCGTGAAACAATTCAGGGTGCGTTCGATACAGCGTGAAGAGGATATACCCACCCATCGACAGTCCCACGAACGTCGCCCTGGCAATACCCAGGTGTTCCAGCAAACCACTGACGTCTTCCGCAAACTGGTCCAGGGTATAGCGCCACATCGGCGCATCGGATTCACCATGCCCCCGCAGGTCGATCGTGACGACACGATACCGGTCCGAAAGCGCGGCGACCTGTGGCGCCCACATCGTCCGATTGAGCGGAAACGCGTGGAGAAACACAACCGGAGGCCCTTGCCCTTCATCGGAATAGGCCAAGTCGATGTCGTTGATACGCGCTTTCATCTTCTGTCATTTTCTCCCCCGCCCATCGAGGGAGAGGGCCGGGGTGAGGGGTCTCCAGGGGATTTGCACCGGGTTTCAATGACGTTATAGCATGCCCCTAATGTAGGCTTCAGGAAGAACGTGATGTCTGACGAGACTCCACCCGACCTATTCTCTACCGCTCCACGGTCGAATCCTAAGTCAAAACGCACACCGGCGCAAATGCTGTCCACCCCGCTGGCCGAGCGGCTTCGCCCCCGAACGTTCGACGAATTTGTCGGCCAGGACCACGTGCTCGCCGGTCATCAATCACTCCGGCAAGCCATTGAAAACGACCGGGTTCCGTCGCTCATCCTGTGGGGGCCGCCCGGGTCGGGAAAAACAACCCTGGCCCACATCATCGCTCAAAAGACGAAAGCGGCATTCGTCGCGTTTTCCGCGGTCGTCAGTGGTGTGCCCGAGTTGCGAGGGATCATCAAGGAAGCCGTGCAGCGACGGCGCATTCATGACCAGGCCACGATTCTCTTCGTGGATGAAATCCACCGGTTCAACAAAGCGCAGCAGGACGCTTTTCTGCCTCACGTCGAGAAGGGGGAGATCGTTCTCATCGGCGCGACCACACAAAACCCTTCCTTTGAGGTCATTGCTCCGCTCCTGTCCCGGTCCATGGTCGTAACGCTCAATGCATTGGATGATGAGGCGATGGGCATGATCCTGGACCGGGCCCTGAACGACGCCGAGCGCGGGTTGGGAACGTCCGGGGCGACGTTCACGGATGAAGCCAGGCAGTACGTGATCCGGTACGGGAACGGGGACGCGCGGTCGATGCTCACGGCCCTTGAATACGTGGTTCGGCAGGCCGCGTCCTCTTCCGGGAAGCGGGTCACGCTTGACGCTCCACACCTGGAGGAAATCCTTCAGCAACGCGTGAGATACGACAAGGACGGCGAAGAACATTACAACCTGATCTCCGCCTACATCAAGAGCATGCGGGACTCCGATGCCGATGCCGCCTTGTATTGGTTGGCCCGGATGCTGGAAGGCGGGGAAGACCCCAAATTCATTGCGCGACGCATGGTCATCTTCGCGTCGGAAGACGTGGGCAACGCCGAGCCCATGGCCGTGGTCGTGGCCACGTCGATTTTCCACGCCGTGGAAACGATCGGGCTACCCGAAGCTCAAATCAATCTGGCGCAGGGCACTACGTATTTGGCGTCCTGTCCCAAGAGCAACGCCTCCTACGCGGGACTGATCGAAGCGCGAAAGGATGCCAAGGCATTCGGCAATCTCCCCGTCCCCCTGCATTTACGGAATGCCGTGACGTCGCTGATGAAAGACTTGGGATATGGAAAAGGATATCGCTACGTCCATCATGACGAAACGGCGCGAACCGAACAAACCCATTTACCGAAAGAACTGGGAAAGAAGAAGTATTACCGGCCCTGACCGCCGGTTCAGGATGTCTACTAGCCGGCCTTCGCCAGTTGGTCTTTGAGTTCCGCGAGTTCAGTGGAAAGGGTTGACCACCGGCTGGTCAGGACGTCCAGTTCTTCTTTCCAGCTTTCGTGTTCCTGGTGCAACTCGTTCCACCGGGGAAAATCCTGGTAGAGTTCCGGCGTCGTCAGTTCCTCCGACCGGGCTTTGATCCGGTCTTCCAGGACCGTAATTTCCTCCTCCGACCGGGCTACCTGTTTTTCCAACCGGTTGATCGTCTTGGTCATGTCACGGCGAGTGGATTTCTCCGGCGAGGGGCTTGCCTTTGCCGTGGGCGAGGCTTGCCGGGCTTTTGGTTTTTTTTGTTCGGGGAGCGTCCGGGCTGCTTCCTGTGCTTTCAAGGCCTCGAGTTCTTGTGAACGTTTCCACAAATAATATTCATAATCTCCCAGGTAATCCTTGACGAGGCCGTCTTCGATTTCCACGACACGGGTCGCGACGCGACTCAGGAATACCGGATCATGGGAGATGAACACGATCGTCCCTTGAAAATCGATAAGCGCGTCGGTGAGCACGTCCACGGAGCCAGGATCCAGGTGATTGGTGGGTTCGTCCAACAAGAGCGTGTTTGCCGGTTCCACGAGCATGCGAGCCAGGGCCACCCGGTTGCGTTCCCCGCCGCTCAGGGCCTTGATCGGTTTTTTCTGATCCTGTCCGGAAAACAGAAAGACCCCGGCCGTCTTCCGCAAATAATTCGTCTCGGCCTGGGGCGCGGCTTCGGTCAAGGATTCCAGAATCGAATGCTCGGGGTTCAGGATCTCCGCTTGGTGCTGGGCGAAATAATGCAGCGTCACGCCATGACCTTCCTGCCGGGTACCGGCCTCGAACGGTAACACGCCGGCGAGCATTTTCAGCATGGTGCTTTTCCCCGCGCCGTTTTCTCCGACCAACGCGACGCGTTGTGCGCAGTCGATGGAAACGTGCAGCCCCTCATACACGACGTGGTCGCCGTATTGTTTGCGGACGTCGTTCAGTTCCAACACGCGGACCCCGCTCTTCGCGGGTTGTGGGAACTTGAACCGGAGCCGTCTGGGGTCCCGTTGGGTTTCGAGTCGTTTGATCTTTTCCAACTGCTTGAGGCGGGATTGCACCTGTTTGGCTTTGGTGGCTTTATACCGGAAGCGGTCCACAAACTTTTGAACGCGCGCGACCTCCTTGGCCTGACGTTGGGCGGCCGCGGCCTGTTGCGTATCGAGCTGAGCACGCTGCGACTGGAAGGTTTGGTAATTGCCGCGATATTCCAGGATCTGACGATGACGGATTTCCCAGATGTGCGTCGTCAACCGGTCGAGAAATTTCGTGTCGTGGCTGATGACGAGCATGGTCATGTTCGAGGCGAGCAGGAAGGATTCAAACCAGGCTTGCGTGGGTTTGTCCAAGTGGTTCGTCGGCTCGTCCAGCAGCAGCACGTCGGGATTGGTCAGCAGCAGGTGCCCGAGAGCCACCCGCATACGATAGCCGCCGGAATACGTTTGCAGGGATCGATGCCAGTCCGGCTCGCCAAACCCCAGACCCGATAAAATTCGTTTGGCTTCATGCTCCGGATACTGTTCCCGATGAGCCGCTTGGAGCACGGTCAGGTCCGTGGGCGCGCCGAGTTCCTGGGGAAGATATCCAATACGGAGCCAGGGCCGTTTGCGAATGGTTCCGTCGTCAGGCGAATCCTCGCCGATGATCATCCTGAGCAGGGTCGTTTTTCCCGTGCCGTTTCGACCGACGAGGCCAACCCGGGTTTCCGGACGGAGATGGGCCGACGCCTCGGAAAAAAGCGTTTTCGTCGGGTACTGTTTGGTCAAGGATTCAATGTGGATCATCGCTCAATCCGGCATCCAAACATCGGCTTGGGCTTCAAAACCGGGAGAACAATACGGAAAAACGAGGCGGGGTCCGACCACTACGAGTAGGTGGTGGAGCTGGCCGGGATTGAACCGGCGACCTCGTGAATGCCATTCACGCGCGCTCCCAACTGCGCCACAGCCCCACTCGAATGTCTGTTCGGAAGAATCAGGCAGCACCTGAACAGCGGTGAATCTAACATGCAGGTCAGGATCGGTCAAGGTCGTGGGCGAGGCCGATCTCTCGTTCCGTACCAACCATACATAAAAATAAGGTGGCAACCGCATGGCACACTTTGATATGAAGAACAGCATGAGCGACGTGAGAGTTCGTTTTGCGCCGAGCCCCACGGGGTATCTCCACGTTGGAGGTCTGCGTACGGCCTTGTTCAACTGGTTGTTCGCGCGGCGGCACGGCGGCACGTTTATTTTGCGGATTGAGGACACGGACCGCGACCGGTCAACGGACGCCGCCATTAAGGCGATTCTGGATGGGCTGCGCTGGGCCGGACTGGATTGGGATGAGGGCCCGCATCGTCAAAGTGACCGGTTGGATCTCTACCGGCAAAAAGCCATGGAACTGCTCGACCGGGGGCGAGCCTATTGGTGCGTGTGTACGCCGGAAGAACTCGAAGCGCGCCGGAAGGAAGCCCAGGCGAAAGGGGAATCCCTCAAGTACGACGGCCGGTGTCGTGAGCGCGGCCTGACGGCTCCCACGGAACCGGCGGCGCTCAGGTTTCGATCTCCGCAAGAAGGGCAAACCGTGGTCGAGGACCTGATCAAAGGCTCCATCACGTTTGACAACGCCGTGCTGGACGACCTCATCATTCTTCGGTCAAACGGCTATCCCACGTACAATTTGTCCGTGGTGATCGACGACGCCCTCATGGGAGTCACGCACGTGATTCGCGGTGATGATCACGTCAACAACACCCCGCGCCAAGTGCCCCTGTTCGAAGCGTTGGAGTACCCGGCGCCCAAGTTTGCCCACGTGCCGATGATTTTGGGTGAGGATAAATCCCGGCTGTCCAAACGACATGGCGCGACGTCGGTCCTGGCTTACGAGGAAATGGGATATTTGCCGCAGGCGCTGGTGAATTACCTGGTCAGGTTGGGATGGTCACACGGCGACCAGGAAATTTTTTCAATTCGGGAGATGATCGAAAATTTTTCATTTGACCACGTGCAGTCATCCGCCGCGGTGTTCAACCCGGAAAAATTGCAGTGGCTCAACGCGGAATACATCAAACAAGGCGAGTCCCGGCACCTCGCGAAATTGCTTGCGCCCTTTTTGGAAAAGCAGGGATACGACCCGGACGGAGTCGTTCAGCCACGCGGTGGTGTTGAAGCGGTGGTCGCGCACCTGCGCGAACGTGCCAAAACGTTGGTCGAAATGGCGGATTGGACCATGCCGTATATTGTGGAGCCCGTGGCGATGGACGAAGCCGCGGCCGGCAAGTTTCTTACCCCCGCAATCGCGCCCAGTCTGCGCAAATTTGCTGAACGGGCTAAGACCATCGAGCCCTTTTCCAAAGAGACGCTTGAACCCGTGGTGCACGCCATCCTCGAGGAAGAACAGTTGAAAATGGGGAAATTGGCTCAACCGCTACGCGTTGCCCTCACCGGAAGAACCTTTAGCCCGGGGATTTATGAAGTGATGGAGTTACTGGGTAAGGATCGCACCCTGATGCGCATTGAACGGGCGCTCAATCGAATAAAGGAACCTCTGATTTAATCGGGGATCAGAGGTTCCTTTGTAGTGCCTGAAAATCAGACCAAGGTGTCGGTCAGTTCCTTGCCGGAATGTGCCGGGGCAAAGTCGAGAGCCGGTTTATCGTCAGAAGGCAAAAGGATTTCCGCTTGTTTCGCGATTGCCTCAAGCAGAGATTTCTCGGGACGGCTGCGGGAGAGCACAAGCAATCCCATGTACAAACTCAGGATGGCGCTTGCGGCTTGGGCCGGCACCACCGACTTGGCGATTTCTCCGATGGCGAGACCCTCTTCGATCCTTTTTTTGAAAAATTGTCGCTCCATGTGGGTGAAGGCCCGGCTGACCAACTTGGCCACCTCTTTGTCGTGTGGTGATACCTCCAAGGCCGTGTTGAGCAAAAAGCACCCATTGACCGCCCGGTCTTTCGAGACTCCCTTGATCGCGTCCTGGAAGAATCCGATGATGGCCTGGCGTGGCGACGGCATTTTCAGTCTCTTCGCAACTTCGGCTCGGCGGTAGACACGGTCGTACCGGCGCAACGTATCGAGGAAGAGGGATCGCTTATCGCTGAACGCGTTATAGAGACTGGCGCGTTGGATCTGCATGTGGTCCAGGAGGTCGTTTAAGGACGTGGCTGCATAGCCACGTTTCCAGAAGGCCCACATAGCCTTGTCCAAGACTTCATCGACGTCGAATTCTTTTTTTCTTGGCATCGCTAACCCACTGAACAATAAAAACGAAGTCACTAACACACCAAGGGTATACAAGAGTATAGATAGAAGCATATAGAGAAAAATAAATAATTTCAAGCATTTCGGAATGTTCATTCTAACACGAATGATCTAAAAAAATGGTTGGACTATCTGGAATATATGATCTAAAAATTAATTTATTTTGCATAAACGATCTAAAAATGGAATTATCGTGGTGCCCTCAGGCTGGCTTGCAGGGGCACGCCCCAACCCCCGTCAGCCAAGGGTTGCTGACAAGCGCCTTCAGGGCCCAGCCGGAGCAGACCCACGTCTGCCTCACGGGACAGTCCGCTTACACAATTTCTTGACTCAAAGAAAAGACTCCGTTTAAGCTTTTCCTTGCACTGGGGGATCGTCTAAGGGTAGGACATCAGATTCTGGATCTGAGCGTGAGGGTTCGAATCCTTCTCCCCCAGCCAATCTCCGTAGCCGTCAACGTTCAGTGTATAGCCGGATGACGAATAGGTGGCGTATATCCGGCACCAGGGGGACAAGTCATAATGACAAACATGATGATTCGTATCTCATTCAGGCGCCTTGCCCTGGCCTTGGGCGTCTGTCTGCTTGCTTTGGCTGGTGTGGCAAACGCCGAAACGGGTCGCCGGGGATTCTACGCCGGCCTTGAGTTGGGGTTCGCCAATGCTGCGGACGTGGGGTCTCTCGTGTCTGCAGTGACCCATCCGACTCAGTGCGACGTCTTGGTTGGAGGGAAACTCAACGGTCCGGGCTGCGCGGATACGACGCCGAGACGGCTCTCCACCAACTCGTTTGACTTGGGGACGGGCTTCTTGGGCGGCGTCAGCGTCGGATATGCGCTAGATGGGTTTCGCGTCGAATTCGAATACCTGAATCGGTCTCATCGTGGCAGCAATTCCTCGCTCCTGAATGCTCCCAGTGACAATCAGGCCGCCGTGAGCAAACTGTCGGAATGGAGTACGCTCGACCCGCCCTCGGAACGGGTATCGGACTTCAGCGCCCATCAATTTTTCTTGAACGCCTACTATGATTTTCTGAACACCTCGCGTTGGACGCCATACGTGGGCGCGGGTGTCGGCTGGGCCCGCACCAGCCTGGACTATCAGTCCCGCTACTTGCGCAAAACGGTTGCCCAAGGCTACCCGGATGATAAACCACAGGCTGCAGCAGGCACGCTAAGCCTTCTGGATAGCGGACTCACCGACACGCTTTTCGGTTTCCAATTCATGGGCGGCCTGGATTACGCGCTGACGGAGAAAGTCTCAATCGGAATGAAAGCCCGCTGGGCTTCCTTCCAGGATCTTGAGGGCGACACCGTGTGGACCCTCATCAGAAGTCACAGGCCGGTCCGGGCTGACGGGCAAACTCCGTTCGACAGTACGCTGACGATCAGTGATATCCAATACTGGGCCCTCAGCTTCGGGCTGAAGTACGCTTTTTGACCCTGACGCCGGACCGCGCCGGTCATCGTATCGGCAGGCCGAACACGGGGCCTTGACCCCTCCTGATCACAAACGCAAGAAAAAGACGTTTGCGCATGTCTCATTCTCAGGCTTCCACGGACTTCATTCGCACGATTGTGGCGCAGGACCGGGAGAACGGGAAATTCGACGGCGTTGTGCACACACGCTTCCCGCCGGAACCCAACGGCTATCTCCATATCGGGCACGCCAAATCCATTTGTTTGAATTTCGGCATCGCTCAGGAATCGTCAGGGGGCCTGTGCAATTTGCGGTTCGACGACACCAACCCCGCCAAGGAAGACGTGGAATACGTAGAGTCCATTCAAGAGGACGTGCGTTGGCTGGGATTCGACTGGCAGGACCGGCGCTTCTTCGCCTCGGATTATTTCGAGAAATTGTACGAGTATGCGGTGCTGTTGATCAGGAAAGGCAAGGCCTACGTGGACAGCCTGACGGCGGATAAGATTCGAGCCTACCGGGGGACTCTGACGGAGCCGGGTAAGGAGAGCCCGTATCGAACGCGATCAGTGGAAGAAAATCTCGACCTGTTCTCACGGATGCGTGCCGGCGACTGCGAAGAAGGGGCGCACGTGCTCCGTGCCAAAATCGACGTGGCCTCACCCAACATCAACATGCGCGACCCCACGCTTTACCGGATCCGGCGGGTGTCGCATCACCGGACGGGTACGGCGTGGAACATCTATCCCACCTATGATTTTGCACACCCGTTGTCCGACTCCATCGAAGGCATTACGCATTCCCTCTGCACCCTGGAGTTTGAGGACCATCGGCCCTTGTACGATTGGGTGCTGGACGAATGTGAAGTGCCCTGCCATTCGCAGCAGATTGAATTTGCGCGCTTGAACCTGACGCACACGGTGATGAGCAAGCGGAAGCTGTTGGAACTCATTGAAGAGTCACACGTGTCCGGATGGGATGACCCGCGCCTCCCTACGCTGATGGGCTTGCGACGCCGCGGGTATCCCCCGGAGGCGATCCGGCGGTTTTGCGAGCACGTCGGGGTGGCAAAACGCGACAGCGTGGTGGAGGTGAACCTGTTGGAGCATTTTGTCAGGGAGAACCTGAATGCGAATGCGCAACGGGTCATGGCCGTACTCCGTCCCCTGCGCGTCGTCTTGACCAATTATCCGGAAGGTCGAGTGGAAGACGTGCAGGCGGTCAATAACCCTGAGGATCCCGGGATGGGGAGCCGGGCGGTCCCGTTTTCCCGCGTCCTGTATATCGAGCGTGACGATTTTCGTGAAGATCCGCCGAAAAAATATTTTCGGCTCGCGCCCGGGCAGGAGGTGCGGCTGCGCTATGCCTACATCATTCGATGCGAGGACGTCATCAAGGATGAGCAGGGAGAAATCGTTGAAGTCCGCTGCGCGTATGATCCGGAAACGAAGAGCGGATCGGGACAGCCCGGTCGAAAGGTGAAAGGCACCATTCACTGGGTATCCGAGCCACATGCGCTCGAAGCCGAAGTGCGGTTATTCGATCATCTGTTTTCCGATCCCAATCCCGAAAAAGACGGCCGGGATTACCGGACCGCGCTCAACCCGAACTCGATGGAACGGTTACAGGGCTGCCGGGTCGAACCGGCGTTGCAGGGAGCGGTTGCCGGCCAGCGGTTTCAGTTCGAACGACAAGGGTACTTTTGCGTCGATTCCGAGTCCACCGCTCAACGGCTCGTATTCAATCGCACCGTCGCGCTTCGCGAGTCCTGGTCGAAACTCGAAAAAAAGTAGAACACGTTTCTATTCCATGGGCATGTCGACGCGCTGGAGTCCCAGCGTTTCGTAAATCTGTAACGAGGCCCTTGATTTGTTCAGGGTGTAGAGATGCACCCCAAGGACCTTGTTATCCAGCAGGTCCAGGACCTGTTCCGTGGCCCAATGGGTGCCGATCTTTTCGGCCTGGGCGTCATCCTTTGCGCTCTCCAGGGCGCGAAGCAACCTTCCCGGAAAGCGTGCGCCCAAGGCGAGTTCCGCCATCCGCTTCATCCCTTGCAGTGAGGTAATCGGCATGATGCCCGCGATGATGGGGACGTGAATCCCGGACAGTTGGCACCGTTCGCAGAAATCGTAGAAGTCGCGATTGTCGAAAAACAGTTGCGTGCAGATGTAGTCGGCGCCGGCATCGACCTTGGCCTTGAGATACTCGATTTCCTGGAGCCGGTTGGGTGTGTCGGGGTGCCCTTCGGGGAATCCCGCTACGCCGATCCCCATATGAGGAAAATGTTGTTTGATAAAGGCGACCAGTTCCACGGCATGACGGAAGTCCTGCTCGGACGGATCGCAGGGCTCCTGGCCGGGTGGGTCGCCGTGCAGGGCCATGATGTTACGGATGCTGTGTTCGTCGTACCGTTGGAGAATCTGGAAAATTTCATCCCGGCTCGACTTCACGCACGTCAGGTGCGATACGATCGTCAGATTCGTCTCATTGTGCAATTTGACGACCAGGTCATGAGTCAACTCACGCGTTGACCCACCCGCGCCATAGGTGACGCTGACGTAGGCGGGTTTCAGGGGAATCAACTTCCGAATAGTATGAAACAACGACTCGGACGCCGCCTCATTCTTTGGAGGAAAAAACTCGAAACTGATTGCAGGCTGGTTTTGCCGAAACACTTCTGCTATATGCATGGGGGACCCTTTTGGTGAAACGAGAGGTTCGTGGTACGGCTAACAGTACTAGACCGGAGGAGATGAGGCAATAGTTGATGAAAATCACCTGTGTTCATGGCAGCCTTCTCGACGTTGAGACCCAGGCCATCGTCAATGCGGCGAACAGTCACGGTCTCATGGGCGGAGGCGTGGCCGGGATCATCCGGCGCGCCGCGGGATCGATCGTGGAAGATGAGGCAAGACGACAGGCGCCGATACCCGTCGGGCAGGCCGTGCTGACGTCGGGTGGCCGCACCCGCTTTGCGGCAATCATTCATGCGCCAACCATGCCCGAACCGTCTATGCGCATTCCCGTCGAAAACGTGAAATTGGCCACGCGAGCTGCGCTCCGGCTGGCCGATGAACAGGGCTTTGTCTCCCTCGCCGTTCCCGGCATGGGGACGGGGGTCGGCAGGGTCGCTCCGGAGGAAGCCGCGCAAGGCATGGTCGAGGCCATTCGCGAGTTTCATCCTCAATCCCTGCGATCGGTCACGTTGGTGGACGTTGATCCCGTGATGGTCCGGGCTTGGCAGGCTGTCCTGTCGAGGCCCGTGGTCCTCGAAGACGAATTCTGCGATATCGTAAAAAAGGCGCGGAAGGGGAGGAGGCACACAATCGCCGGCGCCGCGGAAACCGCGCAGCTTCACAAAGATGATTGGGAGAGCCTGGAACAGGGCGCACGTACCCCGTCGGAACACGAGGTTCAGGCTATGGCCCGGGTTCTGGGCCTCAAAGCTGAGGCGCTGAGCGCGGTGTCCATAGGGGGCTGGGTGCCGCATCCATCTCCGGCGTGGGTCTCTTCGTTGGTGGTGACGGTCCTGGGCGACATCGGAGGCTACGAAGTCAAAGGGTATGTTTTCATCGATCCGCCAACCAGGCAAGCGGTCTTTATCGATACGGCGTACAATGCGGAGGCCATGCTGGCTGTGCTTGATGCGCACCATGCGACGTTGACCGGCATGTGCCTCACGCATGGGCATATGGATCATGCCGGGGGGCTGGACCGGATTTTGTCCAAATGGCCCGTACCGGTGTATCTTGGAGAAGGAGATTTTCCCTTGTTGCCCTGGAAACCACCAAAAGACACGGTCGTTGTTCCCGAGGAGGGCCGGATCATTGTCGCGGGAGACCTGAGAGTCGAATGTCTCGCCACACCCGGCCATACTCCCGGCGGGATTTGCTATAACGTTCAATCTCAAGGCCAGGCGCTCTGTTTCGTTGGGGATACGCTGTTTGCCGGGTCCGTGGGCGGGTCCAATCCGCTGTCGTTATATGCGGAGCATTTGGCATCGGTTCGTCGCCGGGTCTTGCGGTTGGATCCGGACACGGTGTTGCTTCCCGGCCACGGGCCGCCGACCACGGTCAACGAAGAACGTCTCATGAATCCCTTTGGTTGATTCGATCAGCGCCCTTCATTTGTTATGGATCAGCAACAATTTCCTCCCGGACCGCGAAAAGGGTTTCCCGATGACCCGGAGGACCGGCCGCGTGCGCACGATGAATGGTCGCCGGATTGGGAACATTCCGAGCCTGAGCCGGAAAGTGCGGTATCGGTCTTGTATCTCCCGCTCGGCTTGTTCCTGGTGACCGTTTTCACCACGTTTTGGGCCGGCGCGTATCAGGTCAACACCGAGCCGGTATCAGGTGCGTGGGATTTCCTTGTGCGCTATCCCGGGAACTTGTGGAACGGGTGGCCGTTCGCCTGTACGTTGTTGGGGATCCTCGTCACGCACGAATTCGGACATTTCTATTTGTCGCGCGTCCATCGGGTCCCGGCGTCGCTGCCGCTGTTTATTCCCGGCCCTCCGCAATTTATCGGGACGTTCGGTGCCGTGATTCGCATGCGCTCACCGATTATGAATCGTCGCGCGTTGTTCGACATCGGCGTCGCCGGCCCGATCGCGGGATTTGTCGTCGCCGTGCCGGCGTTGCTGATCGGGTTGTCCTTATCGAGAGTCGAATCCACGATGGGTGCCTATGGGTTGCAATTGGGAGAACCATTATTGCTGCAATTCCTGGCGTGGCTCATGTTCGGACCGATCCCCGAGACCTATGACATTGTGTTACACCCCGTAGCCTTTGCAGCTTGGTTCGGGTTTTTCATTACCGCGCTGAACTTGATCCCAATCGGGCAACTCGACGGCGGGCACGTGGCCTATGCGCTGTTGGGCCATCGACAACGGACGTTGGCGTTGGCGTCGATTCCGATCCTGCTGGTGTTGGGGCTGTGGGGGTGGCCGGGATGGATTTTATGGACGTTTCTGGCCGGCATGGTCGGGATCGGTCATCCGCCGGTGATCGATCCGGCAACGGAATTGGGTCGCGGTCGCGTCTGGGCCGGGTGGGGCGCCCTCGTCATTTTCCTCATCAGCTTTTCCCCTGTCCCGTTTTATTTCGGCTGACGAAATTCCGTGCCGAATCCTTACCCTTTCTTCCGCACCAGAATCCGTAACGGTGTGCCCTCGAACCCGAACGTGGCCCGGAGTTGGTTTTCCAGGTAGCGCAGGTACGCGGGGGTGATCACGGCCGACTTGCCCGCGAACAGCGCGAACGTGGGCGGTTTGGTGGCAACCTGGGTCATGTAGAGTGATTTCGGCGGATTGCCTTTTTTCACGGTAAGCGGATTGTCCGTCAACGCCTTCTGGAGGAATTGATTGAGGCGACCGGTGGGTACCCGGTACGAAAACGCGTCCATAACCCGGGTGACCGTGCTGAACACGTGCTCGACGGTCTTGGGCGAAAGCGCTGACCCGAAGACCACGGGCACAAAGGTGAAGAAGGGAAACTGTCGCTTTAACTCCAGGGCAAATTGCTTTTTGGCGTCGGGCTGATTCCGGCGCAGATCCCATTTGTTGACGAGCATGACGCAGCCCCGGCCTTGTCGTTGAATGAGCCCGGCAATCTTGGTGTCCTGGTCCGTGACTCCCTCGACTCCATCGATTAACAACACGCCGATATCCGACCGACCCAACGCCCTCATGGTCCTGGCGACGCTATAGCCCTCGATGCCCGGCTCCACGCGACCGCGACGCCGCAGCCCCGCCGTGTCCGTCAACAGCAATGATTGGCCCTCACGTTCCAGTTGCGTGTCCACGGGATCTCGCGTGGTGCCCGGTACGTCGCTGACAAGAACGCGTTCTTCTCCCAGGATGGTATTCACCAGCGTGGACTTGCCCACGTTGGGCCGTCCCACTACGGCCACGCGGGTCGTGGCGGTTTCCGTCAGGTCCTCATCCTGCGACGGCAGGAGATGCAGGAACGCCTCGAGCAGGTCATCCACCCCGTTACCGTGTTCCGCCGACACGGGGAACAGCACGTTCTTGCCGAGAGCATGGAAGTCTGCCAGTAGAGGTTCCAGGGCCGGGGTATCGATTTTATTGATCACCCAGAACGTAGGTTTGTCCACCCCGTGGAGCCTGTCCACGATTTCCCGGTCCACCGGCGTGAGTCCGGCGCGGCCATCCATGATGACGAGCAGAATATGAGCCGCGGTGAGGGCTGTTTGCGATTGCCGGCGGATGAGTCCGAGCATGCCGTCGGCGGCGGTAGGGTCCAGCCCGCCGGTATCGACGAGCTGAAAGCGTCGTCCCTGATACGTGCATTCGGCGTAAATCCGGTCGCGGGTGACGCCCGGCCGGTCGTCCACGATGGCGTTCCTGGTTCCCAGGATCCGGTTGAACAGGGTCGATTTGCCGACGTTCGGTCGCCCGATCACGGCCACCAGCGGCACCCCCGACGGCCGCAATCCGGGCAAAAACGTCTGCCCACTCGCTCGCGCTGAAGATTTCCGTTTCATTTCGTTGCGGTGCGAACACTAGGCGAAATCTCAAAGGAACGTCAAATTTTCGCTTGACTCTTTATTCGGTTGTTGTCACATTACCTCATCCCCTGTGCGTGGTATTCACAATTCAAAAGAGGAGGGAGTCATGATGAGACTCGCTGCTTATCTACTGTTGGTATTGATGTGTGTGTTCGTATTGACGGTTCCGGCATTCGCTCAGCCTGGGACCGGGAGTGCTGTATATGGCATGATTCAGGAAGACCCTGCACCTGCTCCTGAACCAGCGCCCTGCGAACCGACTCCCGATAAACCTTGCCCTGAACCCGAACCCGAACCAGAACCAGAAACGAAAAAGTAATACATGAAGAAGGGGGTGCTACCGAGGTAGCACCCCCTTCTTTCATTCTTCCCCCGCCCCCCCCTTCTATTGCCTTCTCTGTATCCCGGCAACCTCTTTCAGTTGTAGCCGCGTCATCCTTGTATGTGTTCACTAATTCGTTGACGGAATAGAAGGACTGATCACCCAGAATTGTCATTCTGAGCTTGTCCTGAGCGAAGCGAAGGACCTAGCGAAGAATCTCCTCGCTGTCATCCCCGACGCTCCCCCTCTGTCATCCTTGCACACGCGAAGATCCAGGGTGGTTTTTCACAAAGACAGGAAACGGCAAAGACACTGGATCCTCGACTAAAGATGTCAAGGATGACAGAGGGGGAGTTGTCATCCTTGCGCACGCGAGGATCCAGGGTTGTTTCTTCACCGACCGAGGCAAGGCAAAGGCACTGGATTCATCCTCGACATCCTTAATCGAGGATCCAGTTCATATTG
>JAJDZI010000133.1 GCA_022824735.1 Nitrospirales bacterium | reverse complement strand
ATTCACAATCTCGTTAATCTTTCCGGGCGAGCACCCACAGCGTTTTGCGAGACGGGTCTGGTTGAGACCCATCTCTGCCATATAAATTTCAGAGAGTACCTTGCCGGGATGGAGCGGCAGCGGATTGGAAATCATCATGATCACCGATGGTAGTTGTTGATTTTTACTTCCGAAAATTCAGAATCAGCAGTGTAATTTGTGGCTACAGGTAACGCAAGCGGTCATTTCGGAGGCGCGTCGGGAGAGTCGGTTGGCTCATTGACGATGGTGTAGTGAACGCAGCGTTTTTGCATCCACCGGACGGCCATGAGGTCGTACAGGCCGGCGAAGAGGCGATTCCCGACTCCGTATTTGGAACGCCCATGGACTCGCGGGAAATGTTGGACGGGCACTTCGGTCACGGAGAATCCGTGCATCCTGGCGAGTGCGGGGAAAAACCGGTGCATGTTGTGGAACAGGGGAATGCGCTCGACGACCACGCGCCGGAAGATTTTCAAGGAACAACCGGAGTCGTGAATGTCGTCACGGAGGAAGGCGTTGCGGGCCAGGTACGCGAGACGTGACGAGAAGCGCCGGATCAACGTGTCGAGCCGCTGCCGGCGACGCCCGCACACGAGGTCGTACTCCGTCATCAACGGCAGCAGCAGGGCAATGTCCGCGGGATCATATTGCAGGTCGCCGTCCAACGTGGCAATCAATGCCCCGCGCGCGTGGCGAAAGCCCGCGGCGAACGCCGCGGTTTGTCCGTGGTTTCGATCAAAGTGGAGCACCCGGACTTCAGGGGTCTGACTGCTAATCTCATCCAGCAAGGCGGAACTGCCGTCAGTGCTGCCGTCATCCACGTACACAATTTCAAACGGCGCTTCGTGTGACGGCTTCAGGCTGCCGAGGACGTTCGTCAGTTGAGTGGTCAACGGCTGAAGGTTGTCCCGCTCATCCTTGATGGGGATCACCATGGAGAGCCAGGGTGGTGGAGCGTGCATCATACGAGAACTCAGGCTTTCGGCGTCACCGTGAAACGCAGGGTGCCCATGCGCGTGATCTCATTGGCCTCGTATCCCACGAAGATGTCAATGCGATATTGCCCCGGAGTCCAGCCGGCCGGCGACGGCGGGAAAAACTTGAGATACCCGCTTTCATCCTCCAAGGCCAGGTAGGCGCTTTCCTGGTCGGAGAACGTGTTCCCTGGCGATCCCGTGACGTTCTCCGGGAACAAGCGCCCGATGATCTCATATGCGCTGTAGTGCTTGAACACGCGAAACACGACGTGGATCGCCAACGCGTCGGCTGAAAATTCTTTGGTAGGGCGGATGGGATAATAGTGGTGGCCGCGACGGAGATCCAGGTCTTCTTCAAAGCTTTCCGCCAGGGTGATGTGACGTAACAGCCCGCCCGGTGCTCCATCCGTGAAATCGGACAGGTCCAGGGCGGGGTTCTTGTAATAGTCCATCGGCTCGGAAGCCAAGTCCTCCGGAGCAGTGGGCATGGTGTCGAACTGGAAAAAGCCGTGTTGAAGTTCGTCGGGACTGAACGGCGTCGGCCCGCCGTCCTGCGCCCAGCCCAGCCCCGGCAAGCACAGGCAGAATAGCATAAGGAAAAGATGAAAAATGTGCATACTCCCGACGCGCAATCCTTGTCGTTGTAGCCACGCCATTTTATGGCGCTTCATTCGTTTTACATTCGATGTTTCCAGTAATCTGGTTCCCGATGTAGATGCATCACGGCAACAACGAAAATTTCTTTCCGATCTTCTGAATACAGAATTCCATATGGAAACCTGCTGACCAACGATCTTCTGATATCATCCTCTATGAAGGGCCATGCTTTGGGATGTGCAAGTATTCTTTCAATCGTCAAATAGATTTCTGCCGCAAAGTTGTGCCCCAACCCTTCCTCACGTTCTTCATAGAACTCAACGGCTTTGACAAATTCGGTCTCGGCCTCCGGATGAAAACTGTATTTCACGAAGAAAATTTTTCCCATGTTCTTTGAAAGACGGCGTCTCCCGGAATGCCCTTGACTTCGCCGGACTGCAATTCTTTCAAGCGCCGTTTGGCAACCGCGGCCCATTTCTTATCAATATCCGCTTGTGTCGGGTTGAGGCTTTTCAGAATCGAATCGACAATCATCGCTCTTTCCTCTATTGGAAGGTCAATCACTTCAGTAATTAAGTCTTTCGTCTTCATGGCACCTCCGCCAATACATGTAATGGTCACGTAAAAAGATACAGGCATACGGTTCTCGTTTACCGCCAAACTATAGCAGGCCAGGGCATTGCCTTGCGAGGCGAAAAATGCCTTTGTTAGAATCGCCTTCCTTTTGGGACGTCGGTGTCGTCCCGTATGTATTCACGCATTAGGTGATAATTCCCCCTCACCCCAGCCCTCTCCCACGAAAGGGGGAGAGGGGGTTCCCCTCCTTTGCCTGTCCTGAGCGAAGTCGAAGGGTCAGGAGGGGCGAGGGGCGGTAGAAGTTGAGTCATGGGTGATCCAGTGGTCGAACCAGTTGCTGACAACGAAGAAGCGTTACCTCAACTATTGGGGGATTTTGCGCCGATCGACGTTTGGCAACGGCACATGAATGCCGTGTTCTATGGTCTGCGTGGCGAACGTGTGCGGGAGTTCTATCAGACTTTCGCGGCTGCGGATTACCGCCTGGGCTACGCCTTGGCCGCAGATTACGTGCAACGAGCCACGAAACGTCGAAGGGACAATCCCGACAAAGAAAGCGCCCCGCTCACCATTATGGAATGGGGCTGCGGCAACGGCAATTTGGCCGCGTGCTTTCTCGATCACGTCAAGGCCCTGGACCGCGACGGCATACTGTACCCGCGCATACAGTACGTGCTCATCGACGCCTCGGAAACGGTGCTGGACGGCGCCAGGGCGAATGCGGAGTTGGCCAAACACGGCGACCGCGTGCAGTTCGTGCAGGCCACGGTACCGGACTTGCCGTCGTATGCCGACGGCTCGGTCGACCGGATTTTCTGCAACGAACTGTGGAGCGAGTTGCCGACCAAACTCCTGCTGCGCAAGGCCGGCGACGTCATGGAAGAACATATCCGGCCCAATTTGAAGGAAACACGGCTCATCGACTATCCCGATTGGCCGGGATTGGTCCAGGCGTTCGCTGAAGCCGATATCGCCGGGCTCAAACCGCTCCCGGCGTTTCTGGAAGACATCCTCTGGGAACGCGAGTATCACAAGATCGAAGCCAAGGACGTGCCGTTCCGTCGCTTGATCACGGATTTTCTCAAACTCTTCGATGAAGAACTCCTGATCCCCGTGAACGCCGGCGCCGCGGCCTCCCTCAGGGAAGCGCGCCGGCTGCTGGCCCCGGACGCGCTCGGGTTCAGCAGCTTCGATGCCGGCACCGCGGACGAGGCCGTGCTCAATGACCCGGAAAAGCCCTGCTACAACCTGGTGGGCGGGCAATTCAGTTTTATGGTCAACCTGGCATTGTTGGAGGACGTCGCCAAACAGGCCGGCGGCGGGCAGGTGGCGATCGAACCGCAAAAAGAATTTGTCGGAAGAAGTCTCGGGGTCAACGTGATGAGTCTCATGGACGTGCTGGCTTCTCACCCGAACCTGCCGCAGGACGCGCCATGGCAGATAGACCGGTTGCTGATGAAGACCGTCGAGGCCCTGAATGCCGGGTATGCCAGTCCGTATGAGAGAACCATCGACTTGCCCCTGTCATCCGAAACGCCTGAAGAGGCGCGCCGGGAATTGGAACAACTGCTGGCAGGACAAGCCAGGCAGGGCGTCCCGGATACCGTGGCCTACCTCACGGAAGAAGAGGTCATGAAAGCGGCCACTCAATTGGAAGCGTTGGGCTACGACCGCAGCATCCTCCAAGCCGCGTTCATGGCCCCGCCGCAACCCGTCGATTATTTCCATTTCCGCATGGCCCCGGATAAATAATGATGGGACTCATTCCCCCTCCGTTGCCTGCCGGCATCCCCCCCCTGGCATCCTTGCGTACGCGAGGATCCAGGGTTGTTTCTTTTTCCTCGGTTCACAAACGACAAAGGCCCTGGATCCCTCCTCGACATCCTTAATCGAGGATCCAGTCCATATGGTCGAGGATGACAGAGGGGGAAGGTCGAGGATGACAGAGGGGAAACTGTCAACGAATTACTGAACACATACAAGGATGACAATCAGACAACGTAGGGCGGATTAGTCAGTAGGTCGGATTAGCGCAGCGTAATCCGACGCCCTCCCTGCGGACTTGCCGGAATGTCCGTTCCGAAAAATTCGGAAAAATTGACTTGCCGGAATTTTTTTGTGGACATCTTCACCGCATGCTAGTATAGTGCCTTAGTGGATGTAACGAAAACGTCGGAAGTGCGTCGAATCGAAGTTCTAGCAAGAAGGTGAAACATGATTGGTTCCTTTGGGTGGATGGAATTATTGCTCATCCTGTTCATCGTCCTCATCATTTTCGGGGCGGGGAAAATCCCGCAATTGGGAGAAGGATTGGGGAAAGCCATCAAAGGGTTCAAGAAGTCGATAAACGAACCGGAGGCCATGGACGTGACGCCGCCGGATGAAGCAGACATGGGCGCGGCACCGGCATCGGCACCGCAGCCGGGGCAGATCACGGAGCCGGTCATGGCGCAACCTACGGCGGCGCCACCGGCCGGAGAGCCGGTCCCGCAAGCAGCACCGGCCCCGCAACCCGCAGCCCAAGCACAGGAAACCAGACAGGCATAATGCAATCACTCCCCCTCCCTACCCCCTCTCCCTTGGCGGGAGAGGGCCGGGGTGAGCGAGGGGGCAAATAAGAAATCCCCTCTCCCCTGGCGGGAGAGGGCTAGGGTGAGGGGGAACAATGTTCGGCCTGGGGGCAATGGAAATCATGATTATTCTGGTCATTGCCTTTCTGTTGTTTGGCCCCAAAGAATTGCCGGAAATTGGAAAGCAGGTCGGGAAAGCCGTCAAAGGGTTTAAAGAAACCGCCGATGATCTACGGCAGTCCGTTGAACCGGAAATCAATATGATTCAACAAGAAGTCAAAATGGTGGAACAGGACCTGCAATCATCCATGAAAGAAGCGGAAGACACAATCAAAGGCGCAGGCGACGCCGCCTCCGCCGGCATCAACGAAGGAAACAAACCCGCATAACAATCTTTTCCCCTCCCTTGATCCCCTCTCCCCCGGCGGGAGAGGGCTAGGGTGAGGGGGATGTGAGGGGGGCTAGGCCAAGAGCGGATGAATAGTAAAATAAATCTTCTTCACCTCTTGCAATAAGAAGGAAATTAGCCTATATTTGGCAGCTAATTTTTGAGTGAACGGCAAGAATCTGACAAGCAGGCAACCTGATTACATCAATGACACTTACTGAGGAAGGAGGTGTAATCAACAAAGACAACGGAATGCTTGTTCCAGTAAAATTGAATTCCGAAGTCGCGAGCCGGAAATTCTTTCATCAGCAAGGCTCGCTGATCAATGAAACAAGTCGTGTTATTCGCAATAATAAAAGCAAGTAAAAGGGAGCAATTATCATCATACGGGGCTGGCAAGGATTACGCACTGCCCGTAGGGGGGAATCAACTTACAGGAGGAGTCACAATGAAACGATTGAGCTACGGTATCCAATGGACAATGGCTGCGGTCCTGCTTGTAGGATTCATGGCCGTTCCGGCTTTCGCCGAGAAGACCACGCCGGCCACAGATAAGAACTCGGCAGTGCCGGCAGTGCCGCGTGCGATTCCGGATCTGCTTCCGTATCACAAATTCGATCCGCCCAAGAGCAAACTGTTCGACATCA
>JAJDZI010000064.1 GCA_022824735.1 Nitrospirales bacterium | reverse complement strand
AGAATACCGGACAGATATTGGCCCGGCGGATTATGTGCTGTTTGTGGACCGTCGACCGGTAGGGATTATTGAGGCCAAGCAAGAAGGGGAAGGGTACGTCCTCACCCAAGCGGAAACACAGGCTGCGGATTACGCCAAGGCAAAACTGAAATGGATCGTCGATAGTGAACCGCTTCCCTTCATCTATGAAAGTACGGGTATCCTGACACGGTTTCGAGACGACCGTGATCCGAAACCACGCTCCCAGCCGGTATTTTCGTTCCACCGACCCGAAACGTTCAAGGCATGGATTTCACAGTCTAAGACGTTGCGTTCACGCTTACTGGATCTTCCCGTTCTCAACACCGAAGGATTACGGGACTGCCAGATCAGGGCCATCAACAATCTGGAGAAATCTTTCAAAGAGAACCGGCCGCGCGCCTTGATCCAGATGGCTACCGGCTCAGGGAAGACGTTTACGGCCATCACGTTCATCTACCGCTTGCTTAAATTCGCCGACGCGAAACGAATCCTCTTTCTGGTGGATACCAAAAACCTGGGTGAGCAGGCAGAACAGGAGTTCATGGCCTATGTGTCGAATGATGACAACCGGAAATTCACCGAGTTGTATAACGTGCAGCGCCTTAAATCTGGTTATATAGCTTCAGATAGCCAGGTTTGCATCAGCACCATTCAGCGGCTTTACTCTATCTTGAAAGGGGAGCCTTTGGACGAAGCCGCTGATCCGTGAGATTGATGGTGTGTCTACGGTGTTACCAACAGACTCTCTAATTGCCGACAGCGGGGTCCGCTATGACTATGTGCTGGCTAATCCGCCCTTCGGAAAGAAAAGCAGCATGACAGCCACCAATGAAGAAGGCGAACTGGAAAAGGAAGATTTCACCTATAACCGGCAAGACTTTTGGGCTACCACGTCCAATAAGCAACTCAACTTCGTCCAACACATTCGTACCATGTTGAAGACCACGGGGCAGGCCGCGGTTGTGGTTCCCGATAACGTGTTGTTCGAGGGTGGAGCGGGGGAGACGGTTCGCAAGAAACTCCTGCAAAATACCGATTTGCACACCATTCTGCGATTGCCGACCGGTATCTTCTACGCTCAGGGTGTCAAGGCGAATGTGCTGTTTTTCGACAACAAACCCGCAAGCCCCAATCCGTGGACGAAAGCAGTCTGGTACTACGATTACCGTACCAACGTCCATCATACCCTGAAGAAAAAACCCATGCGGCTTGATGACTTGAAGGATTTCATCGGATGCTATAATCCTCAGAACCGCCATGATCGCAAGGAAACATGGTCGGACGAGTGCCCTGAAGGCCGATGGCGAAAATTCACCTACGACGAAATTGCCGCACGCGACAAAACCAGCCTCGATATTTTCTGGCTCAAGGATAAAAGTCTGACCGATCTCGACAACCTGCCCGAACCCGACGATCTGGCAGAAGCCATTATCGAAAATGTCGAAGCCGGGCTAAATAGTTTCAGAGAAATTGCTGCTAGACTGGAGGCCTGATGTTTTTGCAAGAAGTTGAAATAGCTAATTTCCGTGGCATTAAAAATCTTCGCATCGTCTTTGACGATGTGACTGTTTTGATCGGTGAAAATAACACGGGGAAAACGACAATCCTTGATGCACTTCAACTGTGTTTAAGCAAATCTCTTACTCGTAAAGGTGGGATTTTTACGGAGTACGACTATCACTTACCTGATCAAGACAGTCAGCCGTCTGATGCCGAACCAATTGAAATCTCTTTTCGTTTTGCAGAAATAGAAGAAGGTGAGTGGCCCGATGAGGTAATTCAGATGCTTTCGGAGGCAATACAAGTAGACGAAGAGGGACTACAAAGCCTCACGTTGCGCGTTACTAGCGGATTTGATGAACTTCTGGACGACTTTAATACCGTTTGGGATTTTCTGGACTCAAGCGGGCATCCGCTTCCCAAGGCAAAAAACCCTCGAAATATCTTTCAACTTCAACAACTTGCACCGGTGTTCTACCTTGCAGCCCTTCGAGATGCTGTTCAGGAATTCCGGCCCCGGTCCCAGTTCTGGGGACCATTTGTTCGCACGATGAAGATAGAGTCAGAGCTGCGGGAGGAACTCGAAAAAGATTTGTCTGAGCTAAACAAACGCATTTTAGATGCACATCGCTCATTTGACTCCGTCAAGGACCGGTTGAAAAACACTGCTAAGTTAATGCCTCTTGGTAACGAAGAATCAGTCATTATCGAAGCTTTGCCGGGAAAAGTCTTTGACATGCTTTCTCGGACTCAGGTGATGTTAACCTCGAAAACAGGAGCACGTTTACCAATTGGTCATCATGGCGAGGGCACTCAAAGTCTCGCCGTGATTTGCTTGTTCGATGCGTTTCTTCAAAGCCGACTAGAAGAAGGGTACGGCAAGCATACCGCACCTATATTAGCTCTTGAAGAGCCTGAATCACACCTACATCCTTCAGCTATTCGATCTGTTGCCGGGATGCTTCAAGAGCTTAAAGGCCAGAAGATCATTGCAACGCATTCAGGAGATTTGGTTGCCGGTGTTCCTCTTGCATCCTTACGACGCCTCCGGCGTAAAAATGGGGTTATAACCATTCACCAGATTCAGGATGGGATTCTGACTGCTGACGATATAAATAAGCTTGACTACCATCTTCGTTTGACCAGAGGCAATTTGCTTTTTTCCCACTGCTGGATTCTTGTTGAAGGTGAAACAGACCATATTGTCTTCAATGAGTGTGCTCGCATAAACGGGCATGATTTGTCTTCGGAAGGCGTTTGTTGTGTCGAGTTCTCGACAGCCAGTGTCGAGCAGTTCATCAAACTTGCGGACCAACTAGGAATAGATTGGCTCGTTGTTGTGGATAACGATACGCAAGGAGAACAATACCTTCAAACTGCATCAGTGCACCTTAATGGGCGGCCCCAAGGCCGACATCTTCACAAACTTAATCACGGGGACATAGAGACATTCATGTGTATGGAAGGATATGGTGCAGTATTTGAAGCTAACATTTCACCGCAAAAGCAGAGAAACATTACGGAAAAGATCGGAACCCCAAAATATTGGAAGCAGGTAATTGATGCCCGTCAAATGAGCCTCACCAAACCCAAAGCAATGATTGCTATTTGCAAGAAGATTGAAGAGAATGGTCCTTCTGGTGTTCCTGAACAGATTGTCCAGATTGTCGATACAGCACTCCAACTCGCTAAGGAGAGCAAATGACACCAGAATTATCTTCACTTAATGAAAACCAGCAGATGGCCGTGCAGTGGCAGGAGGGTCCTTTGCTGGTTCTTGCCGGACCTGGATCAGGTAAAACACGTGTTCTAACGTATCGAATTGCCCGTATTATCAGCAAAACACCAGACAAATACTTCAGAATACTAGGGCTCACATTCACCAACAAAGCAGCAGCCGAGATGCGGGAACGCATCGAAACATTG
Organism: Nitrospirales bacterium; assembly: GCA_022824735.1. Classification (GTDB taxonomy): domain Bacteria; phylum Nitrospirota; class Nitrospiria; order Nitrospirales; family UBA8639; genus Bin75. Next base: position 11,770 of record JAJDZI010000064.1, on the reverse strand, counting down.
GTGCCTAAAGCGAATGAGCGCACGCACCTAACGACGTTCCATTCTTTTGCAGCCGATCTTCTGCGGCAGCATGGACATCATATAAATTTGCGGCCTGATTTCACCATCCTGTCACAGGATACAGACCGACAGACATTATTGGATGAGGCAATCGACGAGGTAAATAAATTCGAAACAGAGGCAAAGATCAAGTATAGCGGTGAAAAACTCCTACCACTTATCACTCGCTTACTGGACCGCAGTGTGACATCGGATGATATTACGAATGTCCTTTCGTCTAATGACATTAGTGAGCCTGAAGTCATTGGCGCCATTTACACGGCGTATCGCGGTCGAATGATCAAAGAAAATAAACTTGATTTTGGAGGTCTGATGGCCGAAGCCTACTCTCTGCTGGAACAGAAACCTGCAGTGAGAAAGCAGATCCATCGAATTTACCCCTATGTGTGTGTGGATGAATTCCAAGACACCAACTTATCTCAGTATCGAATTCTGAGACACTTGGTTAACCCATCGACGGGAAACTTATTTGTTGTGGCGGATGATGATCAAATCATTTACCAATGGACTGGCGCCAGTCCTAAGAGGCTGCATGCGCTCCGTGATGACTTCAAAATGACAGTTCTTCAACTGCCGGAGAACTACCGATGCCCCCCTCAAGTTATTGATATTGCAAATGAATTAATCGTGCATAATATAGGCCGTTCAGAAGATAGAGAACGGCTTCGCGCTCACAAAGTAGGTGGCGAACAAAGTCCAATTCGGATAATGGACTTTGATACTTTTGAGCAGGAAGCCAAGTGGGTAGCTAAAGATATAGCCGAGAGATCTATAGATGAACGCGGAAAATGCGTTGTTCTTGCCCGCACACGACGGCTTTTAGAACATATTATTCGTGTTCTTGTTGATGAGGAGCAGGTGCCAGCCTATCTGGCTATGCGCAAGAATGAGTTCATTGGAGCACCGATGAGGTGGCTCCACGCTGTACTCCGATTAGCAAATGCTCGTCAAAATCGTGAACAGCTTCGGAGGGTATGTAAGGCATTCTTCACTCTCGAAGGCATCGACCTTAATGTGAAAGATATTATGTCCTTCGCTTCAACCGAGGACGGTGATTACCTTCGTGCTTGGCACAAGGAAATTTTACTGCAAGATGGATTGGAGCAACATTCAAGAGATTTTCTCGTTAAATCAATTCCGGTCCTCAGCGATCGACTTGACTTTGAGCGCTTCATTAGAGACGCATTTGAGTGGTTCGAACGGCTTCCGGAAAACAGTCCAGAGACTTGGGAACATTATACTGAATTCACTGAAGAGAAGGAAGCTTGGGAAGGGCTTGTCAACGAAATCATGTGTCAATACGGTCGCGAGCAGGTCACTCTTCATTTACTTCTTCAAGAGCTTGACCTTCGTTCAAAAGCGCCTAAACCCCCAAATAATGCAGTTCCGTGTTTTACCATCCACGCTTCAAAAGGAATGGAATTCAACCATGTATATTTGATCGGTATGGTAGAAGACCAGCTTCCGAGTTGGAACGCCGTGAAGAAGGGAGACTCTAGCCGCGAGATGCAGGAAGAACGGCGGAACTGTTTTGTCGCCATTACACGAGTGCAAGAAAGTCTGACTATGAGCTATTCCCGGGAAGTATTTGGATGGCCGAAAACACCATCGAGATTTTTGAAGGAAATGGGTTGTCTGGTGTTACAGGAATGATTTTAGAGAGAGTTCTGTTTTATAGCGTCGTAGCATAAAGCTACTTGAGAGAATCCTGTCATAACATCGGTCAAAGATCATACCCTCGGCCTCACGCCACAACGCATTAAAAACAAACTCCGTGACCGTCTTATCTATGCTGGCACCAGTATAACCAACTCCCCAGCAAAAGAAGCCCTCTCTTTCAGAGTGAAAGGATAGCGAGAGGCTAAATGACGTGGCCAGAATTGACAGTCCTGAAAGGCCGTTCCTATAATCCCGCACCTGTTTTTACCTTGCAAGAATGAACGTGATGACGATTTCTTTGCCTGCCATTCAGACTGCGTCGGTTATTGGGGCGGGGGCTTGGGGGACCACGCTGGCCCGGCATTTGGTGAACCAGGGGCTCGCGGTCAAGCTCTGGGCTTACGAAAAGGAAGTCGTCGAGAGCATCAATCTCAAACGGGAAAATGCCGTGTTTTTGCCGGGCGTCACCCTTCCCGCGTCGCTCTCGGCCACGCATTCGCTTCAGGACGCGATTGACGGCACCGGCCTGATCGTGCTGGCCGTGCCTTCGCATGTCATGCGAGCGGTGGTCCGGCAACTGATCCCTTCTCTTTCCGAACCTCTTCCGATGGTCGTGGCATCGAAGGGGATTGAGGAAGATTCGCATCAATTGATGTCCCAAATCCTCGACGAACTGCTGCCTTCGGACTGGGCGAACGGGATCACCATTCTTACGGGGCCCAGTTTTGCCACTGAAGTGAGCCGGGACAAACCCACGACCATCTTGTTGGCCGGGCAGGACGCCGGCCTCGCGGCACACCTGCAAACGGTGTTCATGTCTGCGTCCTTCCGGGTGTACACCGGCACGGATCTTATCGGGGCGCAATTGGGAGGGGCGCTCAAAAACGTTATGGCGATTGCGGCCGGCGTGGTGGATGGCCTGGAGTTGGGACTGAATGCCCGTGCCGCGCTGATCACGCGAGGATTGGCCGAAGTGATTCGACTCGGCGTCGCGCTTGGGGCCGACGTGCATACGTTCTATGGTCTTTCAGGCTTGGGGGATCTGGTGCTGACGTGTACGGGCGCCTTGAGTCGCAACCATGCCGTGGGATTGCAACTGGGCCAAGGCCGGCGGTTGGAGGATATTCTGCACGAAACGGTCACGGTGGCCGAAGGCGTTCGGACTGCCAAGGCCGCCACGTCGTTGGCTCGGCAGTTTCAGGTGGAAATGCCGATTGTTCAAGGCGTCCACGCGATGTTGTTTGAAGACAAACCGCCCAGACAAATCGTCGCCGATCTGATGTCGCGGTCAGCCAAAGAAGAAATCCCTTTCGCAAATTCCGGACGTACGCGCTGACTCCTCATGCACCCTTCGGTCCTCGAGTCTTTGTTGCGGTCGGTTCAAGCCGGGTCCACGTCGATTGCGGATGCGCTTGAACAACTGCGCACCCTTCCCTATGAAGATTTGGAATTTGCCAAGCTGGATCACCATCGCACGTTGCGTCACGGCTCACCGGAGGTCATCTTGTGCGAGGGGAAGACCGAGAAGCAGATCGTCGCGCTGACCCGGGGCCTGCTCAAACACAAACAGCCGGTGCTCGCCACACGCGCCGATGCCACCGTCGCGCGCGCGCTCAAACGAATAAGCCGGAAGGCCGTGTATCATCAAGCGGCGCGAGTCGTGGTCATTCAGCCGTCCACGCCCAACCCCTTGAAGGGCGACATTGTGATCGTCACCGCCGGCACCGCGGATATCCCGGTCGCGGAAGAAGCCAAGGTGACCGCGATGACGATGGGGAGCGCCGTCCACACAATTTTCGACGTGGGGGTGGCCGGGGTCCACCGGTTGCTCGATCAGGTTGATCGTCTCCAACGCGCGCGCGTGCTGATTGTCGTCGCGGGCATGGACGGCGTCCTGCCCAGCGTGGTGGCCGGTCTGGTGCAAACCCCGCTTATTGCCGTACCCACCAGCCAGGGCTACGGCGCGCACTTCGGGGGGCTTGCCCCGCTGCTCACGATGTTGAATACGTGTTCCGGTGGAATCGGCGTGGTGAATATCGACAACGGATTCGGAGCCGGGCATCTGGCTCATCGAATCAACACCCTGGCTGATCGGACATAGTCGCCGCCGGGTTCTCCTCACGTCCCTGAGTCGCGGGGTGCCAGGCTGAGGGTTTGCGGAGAAGTCACGTCAAGCGTCCCTCTCGCAAACGGCGAAACGATTTTGACCTTGGTAAATCCTTCCTCATGGACCATCAACTTGGCTCTGGCTTCATAAGAATACGTGCCTTGCGGTACATGTTTTCGGGTCTGGTCTTTCCCGTCCCAGAGCAGGGTGGTCGTCATGCGAGACTTGCCGTCCTTGACGATGACGGTATCCAGGATCTGCCGTTTAACCAGGAATCGAATGGATCGCCTGGTCGGCACACTGATGAGCGAGGAGACTTCGAGCAAATCGAACTGCTCCAGTTTTTTGGGCAATTCCACGGTCACCGTGATGACCATGGGCTCATGACCCGGAGCAAAAGGCACGGGTGAGGTCGTGACGTCCACGATCTTGAGTGGAGACGGCGGAGTCCGCTTTTTCCGCTTGGCATCGAGGGACACCGGAGCCAGCACAAAAGCCAGAAGCGTGAGCAGGCTGATAAAGGTCAGACGAGAAGCGATCATTCGGGTTTTGATCTCGGATTGTTGATTTCGGATCGCAGAGGAGCGTGGATTGACAATCCGTAATCCGCAATCCACCATGTGCTTACATACCGTGACGCGGATAGCGCGTCAAGTGGGCCGGCACGGGGCGGGACCCTGCACGAAGCGCGAAAGATTGTCATGCATCTTCATTTCGATTGTTTTTCCGGTATCAGCGGAGACATGACGTTGGGGGCTCTTGTGGACGTCGGGCTCTCACCGAGAGCCCTGCGCCAAGGGCTCAAGGCCCTTCCGGTTTCCGGATACCGCCTCAAAATCTCAAAAGTCCACCGCGGGGCAGTCCACGCGACGAAGGTGGACGTCGTCATTTCCAAGGTCGCGGAAAAACGCCGCTCCTGGACACAAATCCGGCGGCTGCTGTCCACGAGCCGTTTACCTCCCCAGGTCAAAAAACAAGCGCTTGCGGTCTTCGAACGCCTGGCCACGGCGGAAGGAAAGGTCCATGGGCAAGGCCCCGCCAATGTCTCGTTTCATGAAGTGGGGGCCATCGATGCCCTGGTCGATATCGTGGGCGGGCTGCTCGGATGTCATGAACTGGGGGTGAAAACCTTTAGCGCGTCTGCCGTCAACGTGGGGGCGGGAACGATCGACGGGACCCACGGCGTGTTGCCGGTTCCCGGGCCCGCAGTTGCCGAAATGGCGAAAGGGTATCCCATTTATTCCCAAGGGCCCGCCATGGAATTGACCACTCCGACCGGGATGGCCCTGCTGACCACCCTGACACAGAACGTTAACCGGCTACCGTTTGTGGTGCCGGACTCCGTCGGATACGGGGCGGGCACGGCCGATCCACCCGATTGGCCGAACGTCTTGCGCGTGTTTCTTGCGGATACAGCTCTTACCCTTTCTCCCCTCACCCCTGCTTCCCTCACCCCTGCCTCTCTCCCAGGGGGAGAGGGGTATCAAGCAGATCAGGTTGTCCTGTTGGAGACCAACATCGACGACATGAACCCACAACTGTACGACGTGATCATGGAACGCCTGTTCGAGAACGGCGCCCTTGACGTCTGCATGACCCCGACCATCATGAAGCGCAACCGGCCGGGGATCATCCTCACGGTGTTGGCCCAACCCGAGCACGCAGGCACGCTCACGCAACTGCTATTCGGGGAAACAACCACCCTTGGGGTGCGAAGCCAACTTATCAGCCGGACCACGCTTCCCCGGTCAATGCAAACGATCCGCCTCCCGCAAGGCCGCGTCCGGGTGAAAACCATTCGCGTGGGCAAGGCCATCAAGCATCGGCCTGAATTTCAGGACTGCCGGACCATCGCCAAAAAAACCGGAATGCCGATTCAAGAGATCATCGACCGGGTGATGCAAGCGATCCGGGACAGGAACCGGGCTTAACCCATGCCGAATACGCCGGTACGCCACAAGCCTCTTCTCGCCGTGACCATGGGTGACGCGGCCGGTATCGGTCCTGAGGTGATTGTCAAAGCGCTGGCGTCTCCCGCGGTGTGGCGTGCGTGCCGTCCAATCGTCATCGGGTCGGCGCCGGTACTCCAACGGGAAGCCCGCCGTCTGTCTTCTTCCCTCACGGTCCTCCCTTTAGAAGGGGATCACGGACGAGGGCCAGCCATTCGCAGGGGCCACATCCCGGTGTTTGATCCTTTGAAAACACCACTGGGCCGCATTCGAGCGGGCCAGCCCGCCCAAGGCCCGGGAGCGGCTTCGGTCGAGTTCATTAAAACGGCCGTCCGGTGGGCGCAGAGCGGCTGTATCTCGGGAATGGTCACGGCTCCGATCAATAAAGAGGCCCTTCACCTTGCCGGGTATCCGTACCCCGGACATACGGAACTTCTCGCCGACCTGACTGGCACCAAACAGGTGGGGATGATGTTATTGGGCGAGCCACTGAAAATTCTCTTTGTGACGACGCACCTGGCGCTCCGGGACGTTCCAGGCGCCTTGACGACCCCACGCGTGTTGCAGGCCATTCGACTCGCTCATCGCGCCATGCAAGATTATTTCAAGATCCCCAAGCCCAAGGTCGGCGTGGCGGCCCTCAATCCCCACGCGGGCGAGCACGGGCTGTTCGGCAACGAAGAGCAAGACTGTATCGTGCCGGCCGTTCGCCTTGCCAGACGCGCCCGCATTCAAGCATCCGGGCCGCTTCCGGCCGATACCCTGTTCGGCGCCGCGGTCCACGGAGCGTATGACGTCGTGGTGGCCATGTACCACGATCAAGGGTTGATCCCTCTCAAGACCGTGGCGTTCGGACGCTGCGTCAACGTCACGGTCGGCTTGCCGATCATTCGCACGTCGGTGGATCATGGTACGGCCTATGACATCGTCGGTGAAGGCAAGGCCGATCCCCGAAGCCTCGTGGAAGCCATCAAGCTGGCCGCGGATCTGGCAAGAGGAAACGGCTGATTACCGATTGAAAGAATTCGTAATCCCTAATCGACAAGCCGAAATGCGTGCATGGACCTGCCGAAGCCTGGCCCTTCAAACCCTCCTGGCCGTGGAACGGGAAACCTGTTTTGCCGATGAGGCGTTTGCCCGCTTCGCCGCGCGCGCGAGGCTGTCTCACGAAGACCAGGCCCTGGCTTTTGAACTCGTGTACGGGGTGCTCCGCCACCGAGCGACGTTGGATTGGCAATTGAACACCGTCGCGAGTCGTCCCCTTCACCGGCTGCCCGCGGTTGTCGCCGCGATCCTCCGTCTCGGGGCCTATCAAATGCGGCATCTGGATCGCATCCCGGTTTCCGCGGCCGTGAACGAATCGGTCAAACTCGCCAAAGGAATCAGGGGCCGGGACTGGCGCGGCGTGGTGAACGGCATCCTTCGAAATTTGGACCGGACGGAAATCGAGTGGCCGGATATGGCTCACAATCCCGTGGACGGGCTATCCGTCACGTACTCCTGCCCGCACTGGTTGACGCAACGCTGGATCGACCGATGGGGACTCGAGACGGCAGAAGCCATGTGCCGGCACACCCTCACGATCCCGCCCCTGACGTTACGCACCAACACGCTTCGCTGTTCCCGCGAGCAACTCGAAGCCAGGCTCGGTGAAGAAGGGTATACGGTATCCCGAACGTCCGTCAGCCCCGAAGGGCTTATTCTGGAAAAGTTCGGGTCGTTGCAGGCCTTGCCCGTATTACAGGAAGGCTGGTGTTACGTCGAGGACGAGGCCGCCCAGTTGGTTCCCCTGCTGTTGGATATCAAGCCCGGGCAGCGTGTCCTGGACGCCTGTGCGGCTCCCGGAGGCAAATGTTCACACATCGCGGCGTTGATGCAGAACAACGGGGAGATTGTGGCCACCGACCCGGAACCCCGACGCCTGGAGCGACTGGAATCCAATCTGCGCATGCTGGGAATCACGTGCGTGGAAACGCGCGAACTCTCGCACGAAACGGACCGTCGCACCCCATGGCCCCATGCCCAAGACGGATTCGACCGGATTCTGGTAGATGCGCCCTGTTCGGGATTAGGCGTACTCCGTCGCCATCCCGAAGCGAAATGGCAGAAGACTTCCGCACAGCTCGATTGGCACGGGAAACGGCAATCGGGCATTCTGGAACGCGTGGCGCCTTACTTGAGAACGGGCGGAGTCTTGGTCTATAGTGCGTGCTCAACGGAGCCTGAGGAAACGACACGCGTCGTTTCTCGTTTTTGTCAAGACCACCCGGAATTTTGCCGTGAATCAACGGCGCGGTGGCTTCCTCCACATGCGCATTCCCTGACGAATCCGGACGGAGATTTCCTCACGTCCAGTTTCCGTTACAATATGGACGGGTTCTTTGCCGCACGACTTCGACGAACGTAGACGATGAGTTCCACGACCGTACACATTGCTCCTTCGATTCTCTCCGCCGACTTCGCGCACCTGGCCGATGAAATTGCCGCGGTGGAAGCCGCGGGGGCCGACCTGCTGCACGTGGACGTGATGGATGGGCATTTCGTTCCGAACCTGACGATCGGCCCGCCCATTGTCGAATCGTTGCGAAAAGTCACGACCTTGCCCCTCGACGTTCATCTCATGGTGACGAATCCGGATGCCGTGATTCCCGACTTTGCCCAAGCCGGAGCCAACTATCTCACGGTACATACGGAAACCTGTCCCCATCTGCACCGCACGCTCCAACGCATCAAAGAGCTGGGGGTCAAGGCCGGGGTCACGCTCAACCCGTCTACCTCCTTGAGCGCCCTCGAAGAAGTCGTCGCGGACGCGGACTTGGTGTTGATCATGTCGGTCAACCCCGGGTTCGGCGGACAAACCTTCATCCCCGCTTGCTTGGATAAACTACGGCGAGCCAGACAACTCATCGATCAAGCCGGTAATCACGCCCTGCTCGAAGTGGACGGTGGCATCAAAGTCGAGAACGCCGCCGAGGCCCTCAAAGCCGGAGCTAACGTCCTGGTTGCAGGTTCAGCGATTTTTCGCAGTCCGAATTATGCTGACACGATTGCCGCGTTCCGCAACGTTGCCCGGGAACTCCAACCGCAGTAATCCCATGCAGACCACGGCGGTGTATGACAGTTTGCATCCTCTCGAAATCAACCTGCTGGCGGCATTCAGCCAATCCGCTGATGAGCCGGTCTCTGATTCGGTTTTACAGGAACGCTCCCAATTAGATCCGTCTCAGGTCAGCATGGCTCTGGGATGGCTTCAAGCCAAAAAACTCGCCGGCATTCATTCCGAAGTCGTCACGGCCTGGGTGGGGTTGACGGAAGTCGGGCACCGGTACCTGGCTGACGGGTCTCCCCCTGAATGGATCATCAGGACGTGCCGGCAAGGGGCTCAGGAGGGGCGATCGTTCACCGTGAAAGACTTGCAGGGCCTGAATGCGTTCCCCCCCACAGACCTGAGCCGGGCCTTGGGCCTGCTCAAAAAAGAGGGCGCCATCGCCTTGAGAGCCGGCGGCCGCATAGAACCCACGGAGACGCCGAGTCCCACGGTCGAGAAGCTGTACGCGCTCCTGCACGCATTGAAGAAGGATCGTCAGGAAATTCTCTCTTTTTCGCCGGACCAACAAATGCTCTTGCGTCAATACGCGGTCAAACGGGGTAGTGCCCAGGAACCGTTTCGGATCGAGGAACGGATTCAACGCGAATACACCCTGACCAAGACGGGAAAAGCCGTCGCGAAACGTTGTCATGCCGGCTCAGCGGAAGAAGTCTCCCAACTGACACCCGACATGCTCAAGGACGGCTCGTGGCGCAACAAGCATTTCCGGAAATACACGATTACCCTGAGACCTCCGCGGGTCGCGCCGGGACGGCGGCATCCGTACAGGGAATTTCTGGACCTGGTCAAACATAAATTGGTCGGCATGGGTTTTCAGGAGATGCGAGGCCCCCTGGTCGAAACCGAATTCTGGGACATGGATGCCCTGTATATGCCGCAATTTCATCCGGCGCGGGCTATTCACGACGTGTACTTCGTGAAGACCCCGACCCATGCCAAGGCAGTCGCCGAACCGTTTCTCTCTCAAGTGGCCGCCGCCCACGAGACCGGCGGGACCACCGGTTCAAGCGGATGGGGTTACCGCTATGATACGGAACGGGCGCGTCGCCTGATCCTGCGAAGCCAGGGCACGGCCGTGTCGGCTCGCACCCTGGCGTCGAATCCCCTGATCCCCGGCAAATATTTCTCCATGGCCCGGTGTTTCCGCTATGACCAGGTGGATGCGACGCATGCCACGGATTTCTTTCAGATCGAAGGGATCGTGCTGGGCGAGGAGATCAATTTTCGCACGCTGCTTGGCCTGCTCACCATCTTTGCCAAAGAAATGGCGCAGGCACAGGAGAGCAAGTTTTTCCCGGCCTATTTTCCTTTTACGGAACCGTCCGTCGAACTGCACGTCCGTCATCCAAAACTCGGTTGGATGGAACTGGGCGGCGCGGGCCTGTTCCGGCCCGAAGTCACCCAGCCCCTGGGAGTCACGGTGCCCGTGATCGCGTGGGGCCTAGGCCTGGATCGTATGGCCATGGTGGCCTTGGGCATCCACGATATTCGCGAACTTTTTTCCGTGGACCTTGAAAAAGTGCGCACCTTGCGCGGACGGTTTGCCTAAATGCCCACGATTTCCTTTTTTCAGAAAGATTTGGAAGAGTTGCTCGGTCGAACGGCCCCCCCTGAACAACTCGAGTCGTGGCTGCCATTGGTCAAAGGGGAATTGAAGGACGTGACTCAAGCGACCGGTGAGATTCGGGTTGAACTTCAGGACAGCAACCGGCCGGACCTGTGGAGCGTGGAAGGGATCGCCCGGCAGATTCGGATCAAGTTACAAGAATCGCCACTGGCCTATCCGTTTCTGGACACCAAGACCAAGCCCAAACGACGCATCCTGGTGGCCGAGGGACTCGACCAAGTGCGACCGTACGTGGCAGCCTGTACGGCCACGGGATATACCGTCACCGAAGAAAGCCTGGCGCAACTCATCCAGGTACAGGAAAAACTGGCCGACCTGTACGGGCATAAACGAAAAACCGTGTCGGTGGGGTTGTACCGTCTTCCCCGGATCCATTTCCCTGTGACCTATGGGTTGGTGAAACCGACAGAAGCCCGATTTACGCCCCTTGGCTTTTCCGAAAAACTCACGCTTCAGGAAATCCTGACGGTGCACCCCAAAGGCATGGAGTACGGCTCCATTCTCGCCGGCCAGCCCCTGCTGCCCTTACTGTGGGATACGGAGGGCCAGATTTTATCCTTTCCTCCCATCATCAACAGCCAGGACATTGGGCAGGTGCACGTCGGCGACTCAGATCTGCTGGTGGAGGTGACCGGCACCGATATGCGCATGGTGCTTCTGACCCTTAATATTTTTGCCACGAATCTGGCGGACCGGGGAGCCGTCATCGAGCCGATTGAGGTGCGCTATCAATATGACACGGGATGGGGCAAGTCGATCAGAACCCCCTGCGACATCAGCGCCGTGCAGAAAATTCCGCTGAAAGCCATTGAATCCGCCCTCGGGCTCCCGATCGACGCCGAGCTCGCGCAACAAACCTTGCGCGCCTATGGCTATGAGGTCAAAGCGAGTCGCCATACCCTCGCGGTGCGCCTGCCGCATTATCGCGGCGATCTCATGCACCCGGTGGACGTGGCGGAAGACGTGGCGATCAGCCGCGGGTATGACTCGTTTGTTCCGGTGATGCCGGCTCAATTCACCGTGGGGTCGTTGTCGGCTCTCGAAATGATGTCCGACTACATTCGCGAACACATGGTCGGGCAAGGATTTCAGGAGATCTTTTCCAATATTCTGTTATCTCACGAGGAACTCGTTGAACGGATGAGACTGCCGGAGGACGAGCAAGTGGTGGAAGTGGACAACGTCATGTCGCAAAGCTTCTCCTGTCTTCGGTCCTGGATTCTGCCGTCCCTGTTGCGCGTGGAGACGGCCTCGCCGCG
>JAJDZI010000108.1 GCA_022824735.1 Nitrospirales bacterium | reverse complement strand
TGGAAATCCGACCAGAGCAGCGCCGGCAACGCGACTGATATGGAGCGGGAAGGTGGTGTTCGGAGGCTGACCATTATGCAATATAACTATTTGATATTATGAATGTATTTATCTGTTAAGCTGCATTTATCCAACATTTTAACCTACACATTTTTTCAACGAGGTTTCCCAGAGGTGGTTCGATTTCCTTGAACATGTCGACAAGTGGATCTCCGCTCGGCTCATGCCGCCGCCTGGGTTGGATTGGGCTGGTTGAAATATGCCTGATCGAGCGTTTGTCCGCCACGTGAGGCATGCGGTCTGCCCCGATTGTAGAATGCCAGAAACTCTACTTTAGAATTGTCGCCTTGACGGGGAAGCTTACGTATCGCGCCCAATTATCAGGTGGTTTTTCAGTGTAGTATGAACACTTGACACAAGGAAAAGGCCATCATCCGCGCGGTGCCGTGAGGTTGTTTGCTGCAACCCACACATCTTTTTGGGAATGATCATGGCGAAACTTGCAACGCATTCTATTTCTCCTCTTGAACCTTTAGCTCTGGTTTCCACTCACGCGCCAACCGTTGCGCTTCGGCAATCTGCGCCGGAGTCATTTTCGATGCAATATCCTCGCGGAATTGCATAGCCTTCTCTCGCAATTCTCGCTCAGAACTGGAATATCGAGAAGCCGCAAGATTGGCCCATTTGTGCGCCTGCACATAATCCTGCGGTACGCCGTCGCCGAGGTAGTACATGATTCCGAGACTCTCCTGAGCGAAGGCGTCACCCTGTTCGGCCGCTTGGCGAAACCAGCGCACCGCCTCGGCATAATCTTGCGGCACACCATGCCCAAGATGGTACTGCATCCCGAGCTTGGTCTGAGCATGGGCATAGCCCTGCTCTGCGGCCCGACGAAACCAGCGTACCGCCTCGGCATAGTCTTGTATCACGCCCTTACCTTGTTCGTATATGACCCCAAGCTTGAACTGAGCCAAATCATAACCCTGCTCGGCTCCCCAACGAACCCAGCGCACCGCCTCAATATCATCCTGCGGCACGGCAAACCCCAAAATGTAATTGAGCCAGAGCATAGCTTGAGCCGAGTCATGGCCCTGCTCCGCGGCTTGGCTAAACCAGTGTACTGCCTCGACATCATCCTCCGGAACCCCTTTACCATTGTCGTACATAACCCCTAGGCTATGCTGAGCGTGGGCAAAGCCCTGCTCGGCTGCTCGACGGTACCAGCGGACTGCCTTGGTATCATCCTCCGGAACCCCTTCACCATTGTCATACATAACCCCTAGGTTATACTGGGCGTGGGCATGGCCTTGCTCGGAAAGGGCACGAAACAACTCGAAGGCAACGGCATAATCGCCGCGCCTATATGCAGCCAAGGCTTCCTCAAACGTTTGCGCCTCCGCAGCCGGTGCGCTGAGCAGCGCAAGTGCCAGCAGCGTTGAGGCGATCATACCGTGCAACTCAATGCGGTGCATTCTCGATATTCGTAAGAGAGATGAGGACACGGGTCTCTAGCCTTCTATTCTGAAATGAAAATTCTTCTTTCGTAATCTTGTCGTTCTCGACGGTATCAACTCCAACTACCCTGAGCAAGCACCATCTGAAGATTGGACAACTCTTCCCGTTTTAGAGAAAGTTCCCCCTCGTCAGGAGTATCCCGCCTGGCAAGCTTCTTATTCATGCCTAGAAACGAACCTTTTCGATAAAAAGAGGGATATCCTGTTTCCAATCTTGCCAGTACCATCCGTATCCGGACGGAAGATACGTGGCGGAAAGGATTGGAAGATGCGACTCTTCAAATATCTTGCCACGCACATTTTGAAGCTTCCCGCCTCCTCTTTGAAATGAACGTGCAAACGTTGAACGGGGCCAAAGCATGGAGACCGCCGTGGATGCAGGCCAACCCAGAGCCAGAATCGCGGAAGGCTGGAAAAATGTGATCTGGTCCCGAAGATGAGTCTCGACTTGGTGAGGCAACCAAGTCTTGATGATGTTACGTCGGTTGTTTTTGAGCGGTCGCGGAAAGGACTGAAGCAAATAGTAGCCGGAATCGCAGAATGCCGTGAGCCCACGATCTGAACCGGAAAGTGAGGAATTGAGAAGTGGAAGGAGCCTGTCCCGCAAGTCATCTGGTCTCGCATTGGTCCAGAACCCGCCATCCGGCGGAGGGGCTTCGGAAATAAACAGGATGGCCTTTCGGCGAGGTTCAGGGAGAGCCGGCCAATTTTCATTAAAAGGCCGGAATACAGTACCTTCAACACTTTGACACATGCGACAGTTCCGAATCGATCCTTGAAGGTCCTGCCAACGTGTCATAGAATCTCCCCTCATCTCGTTTGCCTGCACACAAGGCCAATACTACCAGAATGTACTTAACCGTTCACGTTTACATTGAAACGCATCGCTGAACCCGAAAACGTGCTCGCGGCCCCTCATTCAATATCAACTATGCTCTTGAGTAAATTAACTTAGTAGAGGTCTAAAGAGCCTCAAAGACAGGACTCGGCAATGAGGAGACCTCGATTGTTGGCGGCGACGATCCAAGTCGTCCTCGCCGCCATGTCCTGCGGCGCAGACTCGATTCCCAAATCGAGTCAGGCGGACCGGGTCGCCCCAGCGGACCGGCCGCCGATGCGGTTCACGTGGATCCCTCGATCCGACGTGAATGAGCCCGGCACCACCGGCCCCAGACGAGGTGACGGGCGACCGAAAGACCAACGGCTCGGCCCCCAGGCCGAGTCGACGGGAGGGGGAGCCCCAGCGACGCCTCACGGGTTGGGCTGCTGCGCTGTCGCGGCGAGCGGGAGTGAGCCGTGACCAACCCCAGGAATTCAAGCCGCGTCCAGCGGCGGGAGGTGGAGCGAAGCGCAACCTCTCCGGGGGTTGGTCACGGCTTGCGACCCCTCGCAACAGCCGGGACAGCGCAGCGGGGTGAATGGCCCAGGTCCGCCGCATCCAGCGGGGGGCGCGGCGCCAGAGGGGGCACCCCTGGGCGGGGCCTGGCGCTCCCAGGCCCCGCCGGTGAATTTTCGAAAAAGCCGCGACCAGCGGCGCGTTTCGCAAAGAGGCGGAGCCTCCGCCGGGCGGCGGCGCTCCCGACACCCGGCCATGACAGGCCGTGGACATTTCACCACACGGTCTGTCGGACCAACCGCCAATGTAGCCTGTCGATTCACCACTGAATCGACCCTGTACAGGCAACAGGGGGTGATACAGGGGTAGAATGGGCGGTCCACGACCCCTGAGACGGGGCTCGAACCAGGACGGGGCAGCGAACATTTCAGGTGAACCGGCACCGTCATGGCGTCACGCACGGCGACGGTGGTTGTACGACATGGACCAACCAGTTTCTCTAGAGAAACTGCGCGATCAGGTGAAGGACAGTCGGAGGGGGAGGACACGGAACGGGAGGAACAGGTGCACGGAGCGTGATGGACTCACTTGACGAAGGCGGCCAGTCACATCGTGATCGGAGTGGCGCCTCAGCGCCCTTCCCGCGACCATCGTGGACGGAAGCACTTAGGGTATGCGCTGATTGTCGCGACAGAATTGCCACAGGTAACCGTCCACCTGCTGCCGTGTCAGTCCGTGCTCCCGACTCAGAAATGTGACCATCTGATCGACGCTTGCCAAACACGCCGTAGCGCACTGCTTGATCCAGGTGTCCGCCTTCTCGGTGTCCTCGATACCGAGTGCAAGCGCCATGTGCTGGCTCGTGGCTGGCCCCATGTAGGGGAGTTCCTGAAGCGCTGCCCGGCCACGTTCCGACACCCGTTCCTTGAAGGCGAGCCACCCTTCCGCATGGATCATCTTGCATCCACGAAGGAACGCATTCGCCTTCCGTTGATGGCGGATCGGCAGCGTCCTGGCGTCTATCGACTCCATGGCCACGATCCTCTCCAGATCCAGGTCGTGGAACGCCCGTGAGATGGCGTTGATGTGCTTCTCGACTACCGAGTTCCGGAAGCCCGCCACGTAGATCGTCCAAAGGTACTGCCTGAGGAACACTCTCACATCGACGTCGTCGAAGGCCCACGGCACGTACACGTTGTCGCCGACATGTTCCCGTGCTGTCTCCAGCATCCGCGTCGCTTTTTCTTTGTCCAATGTATCACCCCCCGTCGTGCTGGCACTTCGGCAGACCCTTCCCACACAGATCTTTACGACCTCCCCCGACGCGTCAGCCCCGCACTCTTCAGATGCAAATCCCATTTCTCACCACGGCCACGGCGCACTTCGCCCAACAGAATCGCCCAACCATCTCCGAGCGGCGACACGAAGTGACCAAACTGGTGGCCCGCATACAACATGGCAATGGGTTCACTGGCTTGCCCGCCAGGCCAAGCCGCCTAAGGAGACGTTCAACACGAACAAATAGCAAGACGCCTCCAGCATCCATCATCAGGCTCCAGCACGAAGTCGCACGACATCCGCCGTGCTGGTTTTCTTGCCGGTGCAAAATCGTCCCATGCTTCCATGAGCCGCGCACGTTTTTCCAAGAGCACGCTTCGGCTATACGACCGTTCGATTTGACTGCCAACCCTGTGACTCAAGGCCATTTCTTTAACGGCAAAATCCGCCGACGTGTTTTCTTCCGCCCATGTCCTGAGACCCGTTCTCATGCCGTGAACGGTCGCCCTGTCCGCTAGGCCCACGCATTTCAACAGTTTCCCTAACGACATATCCGACAGCATCCGGCCTTTTTTCATCGCCGAAGGAAACACTAACCCCTCGCCGCCGTCCCGCAGGCCCCATGCCTGTTTCAGGACGGTCATCGCCGCCGCCGACAGCGGGACTTGATGCTCCGTTTTTATCTTCATTCGTTCGGCGGGAACGCTCCAAACCTTTTTGGCCCAGTCGATTTCAGACCACCGCGCTCCCCGCGCCTCGATGCTGCGGCTTCCCGTTAGGACCAAAAACCGGAAACACCCTTTTGACGACCCGGACGCCCCCGACCCTTCGAGAGTTCTAGGGCCGCTGGGATTTCCTCATAGGGCAAGGCCCTGTAGTGTTGACGGATGGCCGGTATCCGCGGCAACGCGCCCGCCGCCAGTTCAACCGCATTCTTATCCGTGAATCCATGCGCCACGCACCAACGCAAGATCGCGCCGACCCGTTGCTTGAGTTTCCGGCCTTGCTCCGGCTTCGTCGTCCAAAGAGGTTTCAGCAGTCGCAGAATATCTTCGCGCGTGATGGCGTCAACCCTCATCGACCCGAAGGCTTTGAAGGCATACTGCCGGACCACGTGAATCCACCGTGCCGCATTCCGGTTTTGTTTCCATCCCGGCAAATTTTCCTCGAAGTATTGCAAGGCCGCACGTTCAAACGTCGGAACCACGCTATACCGTCGCCGGTCGGCCAGCACGTCGATCCCATCTTCAATCTTGACCCGGTTGTCAAACGCGCGCCGCCGCGCCCGGTCAAGACCGACCAACGGCCACGGACCCAACCCCAAGTCGTGACGTTTGCCATTGATGACAATTCTCTGAATCCAGCATTTCGTCCCGCTCGGTCCCACCTGCAGATAGAGCGTATCCCCGTCGCCATACCGACCCGGAGTCTTGAGTCCCTTGACCTTGACATGAGAAAGTTTCCCCATGCGGCACCGTCCTTTCTTTGGTTCGATTCCCTCGCAAGCTCCATTATTCAACCCCACGCACAACCCCACATAACGGGCCAGACTGTAAGGGAATTAAAAAGACGTGTCAAGACTGAAAAAAACAGAAATAGCCTCTAATGGCGTGATGTTTGGAAGATCATACAATAATGCATTGGAATACATAGAACTACATATGACAGTCTTCTCGCCAGCTCCACCCCTTGAACTGAGCCCCAAAACCTCACAAATCATTCTAACCGGAGAGGCCGAACCACAAGCAGAGAGCTTGCTCCAGTCTGAGCAGATCGGAGGAGGATACACGGCCCAGGCGTCTCGTCACGTAAGTTCGGTCGAGAGTAAACAACCCTCGCTTGACCGCACTGGGAAAAAGCAGCCCCGCCTCTTGCCACTCTTGCAACACAAATTCTCCAAGCTGAAGATTCTGGGTTTGGGAAGTAAGAGGAAGCAGGAGCAGATCAACGGAAGGATGTGGAACACTGACGACGATCGCAGGGCGTTTTTTTATGCCTGACAGGTCGGAAAAGGGCAAGGTGGCGAGAACGACGTCCCCCTGCTCATAGCTTGTCATATTCCGCATCCGCCGAGTTCGTCCAGATCCTGGTCAAGACCGGCAAGGACGCGAGAAAAGTTCCTTCCCTGAGTTGCGTGCCCTCTTCCGGGGAATCAGGAACCACTACTTCAAGAGGCGTGTTGACGGGAAGCGTGACGGGTTCGTCCAAAACCACTTTTGTTCCATCGTAGTGAGCAGGAACGTGTCTCATTTGCTTTCCTTCACGGGTTCGTGTTGATTCAGAACAATCATCATAGCACAAACCATCAACCTGGTCATCATGGGTCATGCGAGTGTGTATTGAGAAAAAATACGTTCAGGATCTCAAGGCGTTGGCAACGGCTTGAGGGTTTTTTGCTGCGATTCACAACAAGGCTCGGGCAGGTCCTTCGGGCTGTCATCGCCCTTGCTCCCAGTTCTGAAGAGTCGCCACACTGACACCCATCATCAGGGCAAACTCATGTTGTGACTTCTTTAACCGGGCACGAATCGCCTGGACGTCTTCAGACCTACAAACGCTCGTCCGCCCAGGCTTCAGTTGCCCCCGGCGAATAGCTCCTGCCTGTTTCACACTTGCGACCAAACGTTCGATGTTCTTTTGCTTCACTCAAATTTCTCCTTGATCAGCCGTCGCAAGGTTGCCACTTGCCTGGGTGAAGGCAGTGTACTTCTTACCAGAATATCGCTTCGCAATGGATTCATCTCGTCCATAGAATTCATCTGCTGTGATGTCCCTATTCCGGATAACCGTTTTCATAGGATCTATCGAATATTTTCCACTAATCAATTGGACTGAAATAACTCGACTTTTTCATTGGTCATTCCTGTATGTGTTCACTAATTCGTTGACAGAATAGAGGGACTGATCACCCAGAATTGTCATTCTGAGCTTGTCCTGAGCGAAGCGAAGGACCTAGCGAAGAATCTCCTTACCGTCATCCCCGTTGTGCTATGCCCTTGCTATGTTTTCCTATGATCTTGCTATTCTTGCTATGATTTTGAGATGTTTGCTATATTTTTGCGATGCTTTGTTGCGATTTTGCTATAAATTGCTATGTTTTTGCTATGTTTCCTGCTATGTTCTGCAAAGCAGGTGGACTTGGTCTCCCTCTTCCGGGGCTTCAGGGATTTTGGATTGCTGATTTTAAATCCACAATCCAAAATCAAAAATCCACAATGCCCTTGGTCCGCAATCTCCAATTCCAAAGAATGCCCACTCGAGCCTCTCCCGCTTTGGGGAGAAGGTGAAGCCTGCGTCACGAGATGACGGGGCTACACTACAAAGACACTGGATCCCCGATTAAAAATGTCGGGGATGACAGAAGGGAGAATGCCCCCTCACCCCAGCCCTCTCCCACGGTGGGGAGAGGGAGGAAAGAAGACGCAGACCCGCTTTATGATGAGACCGACACGGTCATTTCGATGCGTTCGAGGGGATTATCTCGGCCGTCGCGTTTGGCGGCGACGACGCGATCGGCGATTTCCATGCCGCTGACGACTTCTCCGAAAGCCGTATATTGACCATCCAGGAACGCCGCATCGGCAACGCAGATAAAAAACTGTGACCCCGCGCTGTCGGGATCTTGTGCCCGCGCCATCGAGAGCACGCCGCGTTTGTGTGGTTTGTTGTTGAATTCGGCCTTGATGTGATACCCAGGCCCGCCCATCCCGTGATTGGAGCGATCGGGATTTTTACTGTTCGGGTCGCCGCCCTGGATCATGAATCCGGGGATGACTCGATGAAACGTGGTCCCATCGTAAAAGTTTTGCGACGCGAGCTTGCAGAAATTTTGCGCGTGGTTCGGTGCCACCTCCGGGTAAAATTTGAGGACGATGTCTCCCCAGGACTCGCCCTGGGACGACACGGCAATCGTGGCACGGGTGTCTGTCGTAATCTCACTCGTCTCTGACATACATTCTCCTTTCAAAAATAAGGCCGGGGCATCGCGTCATGCATGCCCAGTGTTTCACTGATATTGACCCAATGGTTACCGGCATCCTGACTGCGGAAGGCGCCTGCACTGGTCCCGACGTACAACTCCCCTTCCGAAGAGGCCATCATGACTTGAATCGACAATTCGGTTAACCCGTTATTGACCGGCACCCATTCGGCATTTTGAAAATTGTTCTTGAAAATTCCTCGCCCCGTTGCAACAAATAACGCCGCTCTTGTGACGACGATGCCGCGAATCGAATCATTCGGCAGCGACCGGCCGACGGGGTTCCACGTCTTCCCTGCATCCTTGCTGCGATACACGCCTCCATCCTGGGTGCCGACGTATAAGTGCTGTTGCGGGCTCACCATCGTCACGCGAATATGCGTATGGATCAGGTGTTCCTTAGGGTCCACCAGCGGATCGCCCACTTTTTGCCACCTGCCGTGTTTGGTCGCATCGATTTGATACAAGCCCTTGCCCGCCGTACCGGCGAATAATTGCGACGTCTTCGTCATCGCCAGGCTGGCGATGAGTATCTGCTCGAGACCGGGTGCCACAACGGACCACGCGCGCGCGGCTTCGTCCCACTGGTAGACGCCTTTCCCCGTACCCGCATACATGATCCCATGATGGGCCAACAAGGATTTGACCTCCACGAATCTCAAACCGGCCTTGATCGACTCCCAGGTTTTTCCATCGTCTTTTGTCCGAAAGACGCCGCCGCGTACCGTCCCGGCGTACACCGTCCCTTTCTCATCCGCGTTCAGACAAAGAATAAAGCGATCTCCCAAACCGTTGTTGATCGCTTCCCACGTCTCGCCGTAATCGTCACTGAAAAACACTCCGAACCCGAACGAACCCGCGTAGAGCACTCCCCCACCCGTCGTAGCCAGGGCTTGGATGCTCGGCGGAACACCGCCCCCCCGTGTCAAAGGATCGGGGTGCCCGCGATCTTCAGCCAAAACAGGAACGCCCCCACATGACACCATGAGGGCGAACAGGAACGCGACCCGGCGTAAGAGACGCGCGGTCACGACGTAACCCGGAACCGGCACGTTCGGTCAGGACACACGATCGCCTGCCGTTCCGGTTGGCATGGGTGTTTCTTCTTCAGGATCGTCACCGTCCTCTTCCTCTTCAACTTTGGGAGGAATGCGCCCGAAAATCTTGGCTCCCCACACACCGATTTCATACAACACAATAAGCGGAATGGCCATCAGGAGCATCGTAAACAGGGTCGCATCGGGAGTGATGACCGCCGACAGGATCAGCGCCAACATGGCCGCGTGCCGGCGATATTTGGCCAAGTGCGCGTGAGTGACCAACCCCGCGCGAGCCAGGAGCGACAGCGCCAATGGAATTTCAAACGCGAATCCGAAGGCCAGCAAAAACTTCACGTTGAAATCCACGTAGGTGCCCACGGCCAATTCGGGTTTGAGTTCCCGTTCCAGGCCGAACGACACGAAAAAGTCGATCACCAGCGGGAGGATCACCAAATTACAAAAAACCAGTCCCAAGACGAAGAAGCCGGTCGCAAGCAGAAACAAAGGGATACCCCAGCCTTGTTCGCCCGGCAACAGGGCCGGCTGCACGAATTTCCAGAATTGATACAGGATGACCGGCAGGCTGACCACGATACCGGCGAGAAACGAAATCTTGATCGACGCAAACAACGCTTCAGCCGGGCCGTAAAACAACAGGTCGTCCGCAAAGGGTCGTTTGAACCATTCAATCAGGTCAGGCGATACCGAGAACATCGCGACAAACGCCACCATGATCGTCGCCCCGACGATGATCAGCCGGCGTTTAATGTCACGGATATGGCGCGTAAACGGATGAGCGAGTGTAGCCATGGGTACTTGCCGAGGAAACCCGCGAATTACGAAGCTGCGATTTTCTGTTGCTCATTCCGGTACTCGCGGATGAGCATGGCCATGCGATCCTTCTTGCTGAGCTTTGCTCTCTGGATCTGCTTTTTCTGCACTTCTTCTTCAGGGGTCAGGATATGATTTTTCAACAATTCCTGTAGTTGCTCATCCAATTGATGGTGCGCCTCCTGGAGTTCACGAAACTCGTCATTGGTAGTACGGAGGTGTTCGGTAATTTGGTCATCAGTCAGCATGGGACCCCTCCCTTGTCATGAGGTGAAACTTACAGGTGGATAGTATTCGTCAATGGCAATTGCATAAGGATAGCATCCTCATTCGGGTTCGTATAGTAGGACCGGCGACGACCGTATTGTCGAAATCCCAGGGCCTGATACAATTGCTGTCCCACGCAGTTGCCGGCCCGGACTTCCAGGAGTGCCCGCGTCGTTCCTTGCATGATCCCCTCCTCTATGGCATGCCGGACCAGACGGCTCGCAATACCCAAACGCCGGCAATCCTGCCGCACGGCCAGGTTCATCAGGCGCAACTCCTCAAAGACCATCCAGTAACAGATGTACCCGAGAAGCGGCTTTGGAGAAGGCGCCTCGCCCGAAACAAACGCTCCAAGGAAACGACCAAAGGGATTCCCCTGCAACTCCGCCTCAAACATAGTCCGGGTCCAAGGTTCCGAGAACGTCTCCTGCTCAATAGCCAGAACGCCATCCAGGTCCCGGGCATGAAACGGGCGGACGTCGAGATCAGGATGGGCTGAGGCTCGTGTCATCATGGTCGAATCATCACGGCGGCGCGTATCGTGTTTTGCGATCCCATTGAACTTCCGCGTCAGGACGTTGAACATAATGCGGCGAAATATGGGAACCGGCGAATTTCCCGGCGTGAAATGCGTCCAAACTCGCCAGTCCGACGTGGTAGGCGGACGGGTTCATCGATTCCGGCTCCCCGCCAATCGCCATATCACCCAACGTCTCCGTGAGGACACGCTGGTGACGCAGCCACCCTTCGCCAAACAGAATCGTGGGTCGGCGAATCGACTTCATCATGTCTTGAATCGTGCCGGCCCGATCTTCCAGTAACCGGACGACGCGCCCGCTTTCCCATTGAAACTGGGCCCAATACACTTCATCGGTTCGGGCGATCAACACGGGACACAGGGGACGTCCTGAGGTCCTGTGATTCCACGCCATCGCTTCCAACGTCGGCACGGCGACAAGGGGCAAGCCCGTGACCGTTCGAAATCCTACCATAGTCGAAAGGCCCACGCGCAAACCGGTAAAGGACCCGGGCCCAGCGGAGACGGCAAGCCCTTCAATCGCCGAAAACGGACACGACAAGGAGGCCAGGAGATCCTGAATGGCAGGAACCAGGGAACTGGTGTGCGATGCACAGTTCTCCTGATTGGTTTCAGCCAACAGGACCGCCTCATCCATGAGGGCTACACTCTGGTGCCGTGTCGCGGTTTCAACGGCCAACAGTTTCATCACGGCTCCAACGATATGCAGAATCCCCGGGATGACCCACCTGCGTCACCGAAATTCAAACTCCTTTGCGGACACCGGAACATTTGGCACAAGCTCTGAAAATTCCAATCTGACCGAGCTCGACGTCGCGTACTCTTTCACTTCAATCACAAATGGCAAGATCACTGAATCCGGTTGCCCCGGCGGTCCCACCTTCCGATAATCCGAAGCCGTAAGGGTGACCAACTTTTTTCCCTTGGGCGTATAATATTCGATGCCTTGAACCAGGGCCGAAGCGTGATCCACCCACACGTGTTGCAACACGGAGACCTTCGATTCATTGTCACGAGAGAGGGCCACGGTATACCGATAGGCCGTATTCGTCACCTGAACTTCGCGGAACTGCTCTGCGGTCCATCGTAGTCTGCCAAGCAGAACGTCAACGGCACGCAAACCGAGTTGAACCGGAAGGCCTAAATCCCCGAGTGGACGAAAATCCGGCAGGCGCCCAACCATGGGGTACAGGCGACCGGCCGTGTGCAGGGTATAGGGCCGGTCGTTCAACAGAAAATCGAACAGCGTCCCGCCAAATCGCGTAAACCCTCTCAGGCGAATGGCTCGTGGTCGCTGGTAGAACAGCGTTCCTTGAATACTATGCGAAAAGGGAGAAAACGATCCTTCGGCGTCGGCCTGAAACAACCCTTTTAAACTGGTGACGTTGGCTTCACGTGCATGAAGGGTGGCAAGCACTTGTTGGGGAGTCAGGACGGGAGCCCGTGCCGGAACCGGCTCAACCGGCGGTGCAGGAGTACGGCCCGCACAGGCGCCAACACTCAGGCACAACACCCCGGCAGCCACCCACCTGACGAAAGGGCGCCTGCAACGTAACACGTACGCGTACCTCCCCTACGGCGACGAAGCTGACGTGACGACGTGATCGAAGACTTCCCCGACTTCGTGAACGCCATAGAGTTCCATCCCGGGATTACTCAAATGCTTGGTCAGGTTTCCCTGCGGGAGCACGCACCGTTGGAACCCCAGTTTCATAGCTTCACGAATCCGCAAATCGACCTGACTGACGGGACGGATTTCCCCACCCAAGCCCACTTCCCCGATACAGCACGTCTGACCGTCAAACGCCTGGTCACGAAAACTGGAAACGATCGCCGCAACAATACCGACGTCAATCGCAGGCTCGTCGAGCCGAAGCCCGCCCACCACGTTGAGATACACGTCGTATCCGGACAAGTGCAATCCCAATCGTTTTTCCACCACGGCCAGCAACAGCGCCACACGATTCAATTCTATCCCATTCGCCATGCGCTTGGGCATTGCATAGCCCGTGGCCGTGACCAGGGCTTGCAGTTCAACCAGAATCGGGCGGCTCCCTTCCAGGCTCGACACGACCACCGATCCCGTGCTTGTGGCAGGCCGGCCCGCTAAAAACAGTTCGGACGGATTGGCGACCTCCTGCAATCCGCCGTCGTTCATTTCAAAGACGCCGATTTCGTTCGTTGCCCCGAACCGGTTCTTCACGGCGCGCAAAATCCGGTAAGCGTGGCTCTTGTCGCCTTCAAAATACAAGACGGTATCGACGATATGCTCGAGCAGTTTGGGACCGGCAATCATGCCCTCCTTCGTCACGTGCCCGATCACAAAGACCGGCACGCCCGTTCGCTTGGCATACCACATGAGTTGGCACGCCACTTCCTGCACTTGGCTGATCGTACCGGGAGCGGACGTGACCTGATCGGTATGGACGGTCTGAACGGAATCCACGACCAGAGCCGTAGGCTGAAGGGTCTCTGCGACCTTGAGCACACCTTCAAGCGAGGTTTCCGTCAGAATGTATAACGAGGAACTCAAGACACCCAGGCGGTCCCCACGCATTTTGATCTGTTGCGCGGATTCTTCACCCGTGACGTAGAGGACCGGCGGATGGCGCTGCTCAAGCCCATGCAGGGTTTGCAGCAACAACGTAGTTTTCCCGATGCCGGGGTCGCCGCCGACCAGGACGATCGATCCGGGCACGACGCCGCCGCCGAGTACCCGATCGAGTTCGGTCAAGCCGGTGGCAAAACGGATTTCCTTGGTGACGGCTACTTCATTGATCGGCGTCGCCGATTCCCCGTCTCCGGTCGCCTGCCTGCCACGCTGCCGAACGGTGCTTTCCTCTTTCAGGGAATTCCATTGCCCGCAATCCGGGCAACGTCCGGCCCACCGTGGCGATTGACTGCCACATTCCTGGCAGACAAAAATCGTACGCGGCTTACCGGTTTTCATAAGAGACGTGTCCAGCCGCAGAACCGGCGGCGGTTACAGTTGTTTCCGGACTTCTTTCCATGAATTGACGATCTTCGCCCGTCGTGGATACTTCTTTTTTTCCCTGGGATCAGGAAAGATGACCGTCTTCACGCGGTGTTTCACCAACGTCTGAGCAAATTCCCACGTTTGCCCAATAGCGGCTTCCAGGTTATCCCACCCGCCTTCCTTCAGCTTTTCCATGAACGCCAACAAGGCTTTTCCTTCCTGGGGAACCATTCTCGTGATCCCAACGGGAAATTCGTGCTGCCTCAGCCATGCACGGGTTTCATGCAGGGCCGCGCCGGGACGGTCATGCACGTAGACAACGTTGTAATAGAATTCGGTCAACTTCGACAGCTCGTGCGCAGCATGCTCCTGAGGCGTTCCCAATCCGCCAAGACTCACGAGACCGGGGAGCGCCGTCAATGGATTCGAATCATCTTCCTGCGTGAGGACGGAACAATCCACCAGGAGAATCGGACGCCGGCGTTCCCAGGACGCCAGGTTTCCCTTGCCTTCCGCAGGTTCGACGCGCGGGCTGGATTCCACGGTTGCCACAATCTTGTGATTGCCCCGCATGTGGGTCTTGAATTCCAAAAAAGCACGGCCGTCGCCGCCAGTGAGCGCCGTCCCGGCATGCTGGCCTTGAACGGTAAAGGTCACGGTTTCTCCACCCAGACCTCTATTCCCCAATAACCCCTTTTCAAGCAACGCGGCTTTCAACGTCACGGAAGTCCCCGGTCGAGCCAGGACGTCTTCGACGATCAAGTACCCCTTGAGTTTATCCTGCGCCGCAGTCGTGCCGGGGATGAGCAGGAAGCCGATGAGAACAAACCGGAAGAATAAGAAGGGAAACACTCGCATCACGCTATGAAGTCACCTTTTCGACTTTCATCATCGTCGCGCCAACGGCGTCATGAAGCACCTTCGGGTCTCCGATCAACCGTCCGACGACGTTCACCCGGTCAGCCGGAACCGGATCTTCACCGATACTCATGGGGGTGCGTCCGAAAAACACCGCCAACGCTCCACCAAGCCCCCAATACGCGACGTCGCCGACTTTCACGTTCGTCGTCGCGGTTTCACGGTAGTCCTTCACCCCGGGAAGCTGGCAATAAAATTCTTCCCCCCATTGATTCACATTGGCTTCCACCGGCAGAGCATCATAAATGGCCTGCGCCGTCCGCGTCGGCTTCAACGCCGCCTCCACGGCAACCCCGCCAATCGTAATCTTAATCCGCTTCGGTTTGTCGTCCATCAGGTAATTCTCCCCATATTTCAATCTTAAGATCCAAGACGCAGATGGAAAGAAAGGACTGCTGTTATGAAAATAGTCAACACACCCCAAGTCCATCATTCCCGACGCTTGTCCCCGACTTGATCGGGGATCCAGGCGATTTATAGAAATCCAGTGTCTTTTTCTTCCTTCTTCGCTCTCAAGATTCACCGACTCTCGCCTAACGGCCAAGCACAAACCACCGCTCTCACTCAACAGCACAGCTTCTGGGTCGGAGTGTAGAACAGGCTAGGCAATGTAGCCCCATTTGCGGAAGGTAGCTTGGAGTTCCGGATCGTCTCGAAACGCCTGATAATAGATATACTCCGGTGCCAAGTCCGTTCCATTAGGCCACACGATCGTCTGAAGTTCTTCGTCAACTCGAAACTTCTTGAACACGTCCGGATTCTTCAGCGAATCGAACATCGGTCCTTGGAGTGCCTCAGTAAGATCCGCGACGCCTTCGCGTCCGTCGTCGAAGCCTACTTCCACCCGGTAACCGTCGAGTGGTTTTGCATGCGTCACATGAAGAAACATCGAGTCATTCCAAGGGTTCAATGGGATTCGGAGCCTCTTTCTTGCGAGCTTTTCCCAGTGAAGGTGTCGGGTTACGCTTTACCAACCCGACAAACAGGACTCACCACTATAACTGCTTTAATGCCCTCCAGATCAAGCATCTGCGCGCCTCAATAAAATCCTCGAATGAATCAAATCCGTAGGTTGTTATTTTTGGAACCAAATGACGTTCGCGGAAGGCATCGTCTCGCGTTTTGATCCATTCATCAAATGGTGTAGCATTCTTAGAAAGGTTTTCGGATTCAGTAAGTAGTTGCAGATTGGGAAGCTGGTCGCATTTTGCGATGTACGACTGCACACGAGCATCATCGTAACCGCGATTTCTCAAAGGTCGAACTTGAAATTGCGATTTCGGGAAGATGTGGTCTTCGTGAAATACTGCGTCTTTCCAATCCCGATCAGGATAAAGAAGAGAGAGCACAAGGTTCGTATACCGCCCGTGGAATACGTAGTCGAAAATTTGCTCGATCTCAGCGTCGCTAAGCTGAGGTTCTATTCCCAGCGACTTGTATAACTCATCGGCTGGAAAGGCAGAGGTTGGGCTACAACCATTTAATATTCCTCGAAGCCGTGTCAACGTGGTGTCTGACGAGCGACCGAAGGCCTTTTTTAAGGTGGAGAAGATAAACCATTTGCGAATGGCAACTTGTGCTTCAGCATCCTTGACTTCTGAGGATGTGTCGAACGATGGATGGCTTTGCCTTCTCAGGTAGAAGGCAATCGGAAGCAATGCTAATGGAGCCACAACGTTCTTAGCATTGAATCCAAATCGGGAGATAAGACGAACTGTTGTAGTCAGTGATTCTTTGATGCTCTCCCAATTATTTTCGATGATGCGGAGATTCTCTCTCGTGAAATTCTTGACCCTATACGGAATTGGAAGATAGACAGTTTCGCCATCTTTGTTTGATTCGCTAAGGTACAGGCATGCCTTTAGTACAAAGTCTTTGCCGAACTTGTAGCCAGTTCCAATCTTGTTGATCGAATCAGTGAGTTCATGGATTTCGTTACGGGCATCAAGTGTTTCCCACTTTGCCGTAGCTGTTGCAAGCAAAAGGTCAGAATATTCTAGCTCCTCACCCGCTGAGTTCGCCCTCACGAACACCTGTAATACCTTGTCATAGTCCTGTGACCTCTCCTGGTAGTAATTGACGACGGACGAAGTGTGGATGCGATTGTGCAGTCTACCTATCAACTTGTTGGCATTTTCTCGTTGTTCCTCGGTCAAGGCCTTCAGTGATGCTCGCATGTCTGCCTTGGCATCTTCGGCGTCTTCGAAATCCAAAATTTTGCCGACCAAGTACCACAATTGCGGCTCATTACCTGTTGGTTCTGCTCCTTCTCGAAAGGCAAAGCCGTACGTTGGCTCTTCCGGGCTGTCTTCGTTGGGCACAGGAAGCTTTAGGAGATTGAGATAAAGCTTCGTTTTCCTCCATCGGTAGTGAAAGTAACGATATGTTCCCTTCAGCCCAACATAGAGCGAGGTGATGCGTTGCTGTCCGTCCAACACTAGGGTGACATCCTTCATTATCCCTGCCATATTTGCCAATGGATTGTGAGGGGATTTTTCGTCGAAGTCTCGAATGAACTCGTAGACTGGCCATTCGTCCTTTCTTTCCTGCTCAAGCCGCCAATAAAGGAACGAACCGATAGGAAAATCAGCCATTATCGAGTCGAACAGCCGCTCGACACGGTTGGTGCCCCATACGAACTCCCGCTGAATCGCTGGAAGAAAGAGATCCCGGTTAATTTGCCGAATGATGTCACTTGCTCGAATTGAGATATACTCCACTGAAGTTCTCCTTATCGCCTGCCATGAAAAGCTGATGGCAAGTCTTTGATCGCATTGGGTGGAGTAGTCCAACTCCGCGATGGCTAACATGAGGTCGACTGATTTGCCTGCCTAGCTGCCGCTTCTATCAAACTCCAGCCGACCGACCCGCTGATAAAGCTCAGCCAACGCCTCCTCGGCTTTTTCATACACGTCCTGCAATGTCTTCTCTTTCCTCATAAGCGGGTGACTGCCAAGAAACTGATACACGTAATCCAATGCGACGGACGCTCGATCCATGAGTTCGAAATAATGGCCATCATTGATGGCATCGGCCGTATCGTCAGAAACAAGAGCTGATCCTTCGTCTGTTTCTTTTCCTTCAAGTATTGGGCGGCGGAACGCATGGAGAAAATACCTGATGTCTTCTCTGAGTTCCTCAGCCGTCTCACCCATAGGCACGACCGGTTCTTGCGTCCAACAATCGATGATGCCGTCTTCCCGGTAATAAACCTCGTGGACCTGATACGTTATCGAATCTGTTTCAGGATGATGTTTCCTGATTACCCTGTAATTCCAGTGTGACATTGCTTTTCAACTAACGAGAAAATCAACGGCGGCGTTACCCGTCCGTTGAAGTGCTTTGTTGGACGATGCGGCACTTTTCATAAACAAACTCAGGATCAAGGTCAGCGCCGGATTCCCATGCAATGGTATCAAACGAGACATGAACCGTTTTGAAGATGCTTGGATTTTGTATTTTTTTAAAAACTCCGAGATTCAAGTAAGGCTTCATATCCAGCAATCCTGACTCTCCGTTATCAAAAAATATTGATAAGATGAAATCCTCTTCACACTTAACAGATATCACAGCGGGATGCATCAGATTACCCTCATTTCCAAGTATCCAATAAGTGCCCCATCTCCTTGAATTTCCCAAGAATCGACTGTAGCGTGTTGCCGAATCCGAACGCAAGAAACAAGGGGCATACGCTCAGTCATGCTTGAATCTTCGTTTATTTTTCTCAAGGGCATCGGAGAAACCACGGAACGGCGTCTCTGGTCAGACGGCATTACCCACTGGCGGCAATTCCTTGAGACTTCGACTGCCCTGAGCATCGGTCCCACACGAAAAGCGCTGTATGATCGTGAAGTTGAACGAGCCTTGAACGATTTGCGAGGTGCGCAATGGCGCAAGGTAGCCAAACGATTCAAGGCAGCCGATCATTGGCGATTGTTCGAAGCCTTTCGCA
>JAJDZI010000002.1 GCA_022824735.1 Nitrospirales bacterium | reverse complement strand
TGAAACTGCCGGCGCAGCCTTTCGACGCGCCTCCGGTTCGTCCCGAAGTCATACATGCCGATCCGCGACTCCGAACGAACGTGGACCGTACGGCTTGTGAGACAGAGACGGCATTCGAGATCATCGATGAACCCGATCCGGGTCCGGCAGGCCGCGTGGAGGTAGGTATCCGTCTCAGTGACGATGATGGTACGGGCCGTTGCAGCCACGAGGCCTTTCAAGCGGGCGAACGCCGGCAGAGGATCGCCCGATACGATGAACGGCTCGACTCGATGAAGGCGCAACGCATCCTCCCGGCTGCACACGCAATTCAACGAAAGACGAGGACAAGGCGGAAGTTGTTCGGACACGAAGCAGCCTCCCCTAAAGGATGCGTTGGCATGTCCCGCGAGTGTTGCAGGTTCGTAATGTGGAAGCGCGCAATCGAGCCACAACCGGACCAATGAAGAGGGCGCAGATGCAGGGAGCCATGATCGTGGCATCCGTCTCTATTCTGGACACATGGACTCGGACAAGTCAAAATACGCCCCATGACGAAACAGCGCGGTCTCAGCCATCTCGACGAGCTTGAGTCGGAATCCATACACATCATGCGTGAGGTGGCGGTTTCGTTCGCCAAGCCGGTCATGCTGTACTCGATCGGTAAGGATAGTTCGGTCATGCTGCGCCTGGCGCAAAAGGCCTTTCATCCGGGAACGCCGCCTTTCCCCCTGCTGCACGTGGATACGACCTGGAAATTTCCGGAGATGTACGATTTCCGCGATCGCATGGCGCGCGAGACCGGCATGGAACTCATCGTCCACGTCAACGAGGAGGGTCGCGCGCAGGGTATCGGTCCGTTCACCCATGGGTCTGCGCTTCATACGGACGTGATGAAGACCCAGGCGCTGAAGCAGGCGATCGAGCAATACGGCTTCGACGCGGCGCTCGCCGGAGCGCGGCGGGATGAAGAGGCGTCGCGCGCCAAGGAACGGGTGTTCTCCCTGCGCACGCGGACCCATCGATGGGACCCCAAGAACCAGCGCCCCGAACTCTGGCGCCTGTACAACGCTCACCTCAGTAACGGCGAGACCATGCGCGTCTTTCCGCTCTCGAATTGGACCGAACTGGACGTCTGGAACTATATCGACAGGGAGAAGATTCCCGTGGTGCCGCTCTATTTTTCCGCTCCTCGACCGGTGGTGCGCCGGGAAGGGACCTTGATGATGGTGGCGGACCGGCGCATGAAGCTGGAACCCGGCGAAGAGCCGGAGACGAAGCGGGTGCGGTTCCGCACCCTGGGGTGCTATCCGCTGACCGGGGGCATCGAATCCGATGCGGACAACGTGCCGGCGATCATCAGCGAAATGCTCTCCGCCACGGAATCCGAGCGGCAGGGTCGCGTGATCGACCGGGACGGGGAGGGGTCCATGGAGCGCAAGAAGCAGGAAGGCTATTTCTGATGAGCCCGGTTACGCCGTCTCAGGAATTCCGCGCCTACGTCAATGCCCGGGAGACACGGGACGTGTTGCGCTTCATCACCTGCGGCAGCGTGGACGACGGCAAATCCACGCTGATCGGTCGCCTGCTCTATGAATCCAAACTCGTCTTCCAGGATCAACTGGACCGGGTGGAAGCCGACAGTAAACGGCACGGCACCCAGGGCGGGGCGCTGGATCTGGCCCTGCTGGTCGATGGTCTCCAGGCTGAACGCGAACAGGGCATCACGATCGACGTGGCGTACCGCACGTTCTCGACCGGCAAACGCTCCTTCATCGTTGCGGACACGCCGGGGCACGAGCAGTACACGCGCAATATGGCGACCGGCGCATCGACCGCCGATCTTGCCATCGTCCTCATCGACGCCCGCAAGGGCGTGATGCCGCAGACCCGCCGCCATACCACGATCCTCGCGCTCCTCGGCATTCGTCACGTGATCCTGGCGGTCAACAAGATGGATCTCGTGGGGTGGTCCCGAACCGTCCACGAGGGGATTACGGGCGTCTATTGTCGCTTTGCGAAACAGCTCGACGTCACGAACGTCACGAGCATTCCGGTGTCGGCCCTGACCGGCGGCAACGTAATCAAGCCGTCCGTTGAGATGGGCTGGTACCACGGACCGACGCTTCTCCAGGCCCTTGAAACCGCCGACGTGGCAACCGACCGCGAGCGGGCACCTTTTCGTATGTCCGTGCAGTGGGTCAACCGGCCCGATGCCGGGTTCCGCGGGTTCGCCGGCACCATCGCGTCGGGTCTCGTGCGTCCCGGCGACCCTGTCCTGATCTGTCCCGCACAGAAGCCGTCGACCGTGAGTCGCATCGTGACCGCGGACGGCGATCTCGCGTGCGCGCGACCGGGCCAGGCCGTGACGCTCACGCTGGCCGACGACGTCGACGTAAGCCGGGGCGACGTCATCGCGTCGCCCACGAAGCCGCCGGGCCGGAGCGACCAGTTCGCCGGTCACCTGATCTGGATGCACGAGAACGCGATGCTGCCCCAGCGTCCCTATCTGTTGAAGATTGGCACGCACGTGGCCGGGGCCCAGGTCACGGCCCTCAAGTACAAACTCAACGTCGAGAGCCTGGAACGCGTGGCCGCCAAGACGCTGGCACTGAACGACATCGCCTACTGCAACATCAATCTCGACCGGCAGATCGCCTTCGACCCCTACCGGGAACTCAAGGAAACGGGCGGCTTCATCCTGATCGATCGCTACACCCATACCACGGTGGGCGCAGGTATGATCGATTTCGCCCTGCGGCGCGCGTCCAACCTGACCCGTCACGCGTTCACGGTGGACAAACCGGCACGCTCGGTGCAGAAGAACCAGAAAGCCTGCGTCCTGTGGTTCACCGGGTTGTCGGGATCGGGTAAATCGACCACGGCCAATGCCGTGGAGCAACGCCTGTACGTCCTGGGCCGGCACAGCTACGTCCTGGACGGCGAAAACCTGCGCCACGGCCTGACCGAGGACCTGGGCTTCACCGCAGCCGACCGCGTCGAGAACGTGCGGCGCATCGCCGAGGTTGCCAAGCTGTTCGTGGACGCCGGCCTGATCGTGCTCGTTTCGGTGATTTCGCCCTTCCGGGATGAACGCCAGATGGCCCGCCGGATGATGGAGGAAGGCGAGTTCGTGGAAGTCTTCGTCGATGCGCCGTTGGAGGTGTGTGAACGCCGCGACCCCAAGGGGCTCTATCGGAAGGCCCGGACCGGCGAGATCAAGAACTTCACCGGCATCGACAGTCCCTATGAGCCGCCCGAGAATCCCGACATCGTGTTGAAGGCCGGCGAGCGAAGTGCGGATGAACTTGCGGATCAGGTCATCGCCTATCTGCGATCGAGGGTCGAGATGTAGGGGGAGGAAAAGAGGCTCTCTTATCACGTCCCCCTGAAAGGGGGATTGAGGGGGTTGCCTGACAAAGGAGTGACGCACGATCTTGCGTCACAAGCCCTGGTGTGGCAATCTTGGTCTGTCATGAGTGCACTTCCTGAATTTGTCGGTACGGTTCACATTTTTTTCGGGCCCTATCGGGGCAACCCGATCGGGTTGTATCTCCGAAAAGAGGGCGACTCCTGCTCCATCTCTCCGACCGTGTATCCGTGGAACCGGTTCGTGGGCATTGGCGAAACCGCGAACAAGGCGGCTGCGGATTTCGATGCCAAATGGAAAGAAGGAGAGTTGGCCGCGGACATGTACTCCGGGCCGCATTGGGAAGGCGGCATCAAACCGGAAAAACCCAAACCCCCTCCCAAACCCGCGTCCCCCAAGCCGCAAGCGGCAGAATCTCCGGCCACTCCTGCCGAAACGGACCAGTCAGCGCCTTAAAGAGACCTGACTGCCTCGCTTCTGCCCGATGGCACACTTCCTGGCAGCCCGGATGAATGCCGTAAAGAGACGACGTTCGATGGGGTCTCGCTCGTAGAGGAATTCCGGATGCCATTGGACGCCCAGGATGAATGCACGGTCAGGGGCTTCGATGGCTTCAATCACACCATCAGGGGCAACGGCGGTCTGGCGAAAGTTCGGTGCCACGTTCTTGATGGATTGATGGTGGGAACTGTTTACGTCTACGCGCGCTTTTCCGGCAATGCGACGCAACAGGGATCCCGGCGCAATCTGTACGGAATGCGAGGTTTTGGTCGCCGAATGGGAGGGAAGATGGTCGATGGAGGTCTTGAGTTGCGCCGGAATGTCCTGATACAGCGTGCCGCCCAAGGCGACGTTGATGGATTGCATGCCGCCGCAAATCCCCAACATGGGCACGTCGACCCGGTAGGCCGCTTTGGCGATCCCCAATTCCATGGTCGCCCGCTCGTGACTCATGCGTGCAAATCTGTGCTGTTGTCGTTCCCCGTATAATTCAGGCGCCAAGTCGGACCCGCTTCCCGTGATGAGGAGCCCATGCACGTGGGCCACGACCCGACGCCAGGCGGCTCCATTCGACAACAGGGGCAACACCATGGGAATGCCGCCGGCGTCTTCAATGGCCTTCATGTAGCGGGCGCGCAGAAAATAGGTCGGCTCCTTGCCGCCCATGTCCTTGCGGTCGCCGGCGTTAAAATCCGGCGTCACTCCAATAATCGGTTTGTTCATGGCGCGTTCTCTTCCTCTACGGGAGGAATATCCAATTCGGCCAACACGTCTTGTTTGAACGACTGTCCGTCGCGTCGGATAGCCTGCTCAAGTTCCGTAGAAAGCTCGTCGTGCGAAAGCAGGGTCGTTTCCTGGCGAAGGCCTCCATCGAGCGCGAGTTGCAATTTGGCCTGACACAGGTATTGGAGCAAGAGGTCCTGGCCTCGTTGAAAATATTCGTCATAGTCCTCCGGCGGCAGATGGTGCAGGGCGTTCCGTAACCAGGACTCGAATTGCAGGAGGTGCTTGCAACGGGAAACGTCGGGTTGCGCCAACTCCACCACGAGTTGGATGCCTCCTTTCCAACTCCGCTTTTTGACGTTGAATACGCAATACAGAAC
Source organism: Nitrospirales bacterium (assembly GCA_022824735.1). GTDB lineage: Bacteria > Nitrospirota > Nitrospiria > Nitrospirales > UBA8639 > Bin75. Next base: position 42,641 of record JAJDZI010000002.1, on the reverse strand, counting down.
ATCGGCATGGGTTTCATGAACCTCGGGTCCGAAAAACAACGTGGTTCGATACCGTGGAATTTGTGGAGAGGACGAGGTAGACATCAACGGCGATTCTACCACGCGGTCGAGCAGGTTGACACGCTCTACCCCGGTCTTTACAGTAAACCGACGGAGTACTTGGCGTTTCTTTTCTAAAGGAACCTCTGATCCTCGATTACTAACGTCAAGGACAGGTTTAGTGTGATAGCGGGATGCAGGGCAAGGCGTCCCGGAGCGAAACTCGAAGCTTATCAAACGAGATAGGTGAGGGTTGAGCGAGGACACAACGCAGCCCTGCGCCCGATAGTGCGCTACATCAGAGATTTCTGAAGGATGCACGATGTTCGGAACCTTGGGCTTTTCAGAACTCATCATCATTCTGGTCATTGTTCTGATCATTTTTGGAGCGGGACGGCTTCCTCAAATCGGCGAGGGAGTCGGGAAAGCCCTGAAGGGGTTCAAAAAGGAAGTCAATGAGGTTCCTCCTCCCGTAGAAGAACAGGACCAACCTTCTCAGGCTGCCTTGCCCGAACCTGCCCCGGAGTCTGCGGCTCAGCCCGGCGCTGCCCAGGGAACGCCCGTAGCGGAGCCTGCGCCTCAACCCGCCACTCAGCAAGCCCATCAGCCCGGTCCCGAACGGACGCCGGGCACGTTAGCGGCCCAGGTGTACGGCGGGTTCGGTCCCGAAGCGGTTCAACCGGCGTCTCAGCCCGTTGCCGAGGCGGAGCCGGATGCCGCCTCCTATCAAGAGCAGTTTGAGCCGGTGACCATGGAGCAGCGTGCCGCGAGTGCCGTGCCTCGTCCTATGGCGCAGTATCCGCCGGTTCCTTCTGCGGCCGCGACCACGCAAACCGGAAAACGACCGGCGGCCATTGTGAACAGGAAGGCCGTGGAGCGTGTGCAGGCGCAACGTGCCGCAATGCAGGCCAAAGCTGCGAAGCCCCCTGCTGCCGCCCCCGCCGGTGATGACTTGCAATCGCTGGGCGAAGGCTTGGGGAGTACTCTCCGAACCTTCCGCGAAGCCACGGCGGACGTGCGAAACGCGATTGATCCGGAAATGCGGACCATTCAAGCAGAACTGGAATCGGCGCAAAAAGAGGTTGAACAGTCTATTGAAGCGGCCAAACAGCCTCCGGTCCCCAAAGATCCACCGCCAAATCCGTAACGGGGCGTTGACCGCGCCCATCCTGTTTGCGCTCTTGCTCCTTGGGAGCGCCGGTTGCCAAGCGGAAGCCCCAGTCGGAAATCCGCAAATCGTCACCTCGCGTCTCGTCACTCTTTTGCGAGACCCTTCCCCGGACGTTCGACGGACCGCCGCGCTTTCTCTCGGGAAAATCGCGCATGTCGATGCCACCACGGCCCTGGTTCAGGCCTTATCCGATCCCGATCTCCAAGTTCGTGAGTACAGTGCCTGGGCACTGGGACAGATAGGGGAAGACGTGACCGATGAGGCAGCCGTCCGCCTCGCCGGAACATTGAGTGATAAGCATCCTTCCGTCAAACAAGCCGTCGCGTTGGCATTGGGGAAAATCGGTTCCCGGCCACCCGTTATTGCCATCCTTGCGCAAGCGTTAGCCGTCGGGGAGAAACGCAGTCGTCGTGCCGCGGTTGACGCGCTTGCACAGCTTGAAGCCAAGAGTACCTATCCGGCGTTGCGGAAGGCATTGGTCGATCCGGACCCGGTCGTGCGACAGGGAGCCGTGGCTGCGCTGGGTGAGTTGGGTGATCGACGGATTCTCGCTGATTTTCGGGAACGGCTCCTGTTCGATGCTTCCCCGGCCGTGCGGGCTGAGGCGGCCTATCGACTGGGGAAATTGGGAGATCCCGGCGATCGCGAGGTATTGCAGCTTCTGGATCTAGCCGCGCGTCATGATACTGCTTCCGGTGTCCGTGTGTGGGCTGACTGGGCAAAGGCCGGCATTGGCCCCGGTCCGACGGGTGGGGAAGACGACACGGAAGAGTGACGGGAACGTCGCCTCGCAGGACCGGCTATTCGGCCTTCGTGTCCACGAGAAGTCCGATGGCTCGACGAACAGGCTCACGGCCGCCCATCACCACCACGATGTCTCCGGCTTCGAGCACGGTTTTGTCCGAGGGGTTGGATTCCGTGACCCCGTCGCGCATGAAGGCGATCACGGACGCGCCGGTTCGCGGCCTGATGGCCAAGTCGTGCAGTGATTGACCCAGCGCGGGTGAATCTTCATCAATACGGCAGGTTTCCACTTCCGCGTCTTCCAGCGTGCCGGACCGGAGATGGTGTGCCAGTTCGGGCAGTTCGCCCCGGCGGAGCAGCGCATAGCCTTCCCGCCGGATTTGTTCGGCCTTCCCCAGGATGACGTTGTTGGGAACGTGAAACGACTGGAGCACCAGGGTTGAGATTTCAATCGACGTTTCAAATTCTTCCGGAATGATTGCACTCGCTCCAAGTTTGTGCAGTTCTTCGAGTTCCTTGAGATAGCGGGTCCGGACGATGATGTGGATCGACGGGTTCAGGCTTTTGGCAAGTTGGACGATGCGCCGTGCCCCGAAGGGGTCGGACGTGGCCACCACGAGGACTTTGGCGTTTTCGATTTGGACCTGGTGCAGCACCGTCGGGTTGGTCGCGTCGCCGTATTGAATGGGGACCCCCGTTCCGATTTCCAACTGCACCACCTCTCCCCGGATATCCAGGACGACGTACGGGATCTCGAACTCTCGAAGAACGCGAGAGAGACTGCGGCCGTTCAAGCCGTATCCCACGATGATCACGTGATCCCTGAGTTTGAACTGGGCCGTTTCCGCGCGTAGCGACACGCGCCCGGGCAACCATTGGTGTAACCGCTGCACGGCTTCCGTCCGCCGCGCGATCCTGGGCGCCCATTGGATCAGGAATGGGGTGATGATCATGGTGAGGACCGAGACAGCGAGAAACATGTTGTAGGTTTCGGGGCGGAGGATCCCTGCCGTGAGCCCTTCTCCGGCGAGGATAAAGGCGAATTCGCCGACTTGGGCCAGGGCCACCCCGGCCAGGATTGCCGACCGAAGCGGTGCCCCCACAGCCAACACCGCCGCGGCTCCCGTCACGAATTTGCCGATGACCACGGCGCCGACCATGGTCATGATGAGCAGGGGATATTCCAGGATCACGCGCGTATCCATGAGCATGCCGATCGAGACGAAAAACAGGCTGTTGAAACTGTCCCGAAACGGGAGGACTTCGGCAAGCGCCTGGTGGCTGTATTCCGATTCGGAGATGATGAGCCCGGCGATAAAGGCGCCCAGGGCGATGGATAATCCGAACAGGGAGGTCAGCCACGCCGTCCCCATGCAGAGAACCACGATGGTCAGGAGAAAGAGTTCCCGGCTTTTTACCCGAACGATGTGCGCCAGGAGTTTGGGGACAAACACCCTGGCGGCCAGCACGATCAGGAACACCAACGTGAGCGATTGTCCGAGAGCCAACAGGATGCGCCCCATGCCTTCCGACCCGTGGGTTCCCAAAAACGGCGTCATGAGCATCATGGGCACGATGGCCAGGTCCTGAAAAATCAGGATGCCGATCGTGGACCGACCGTGGAGGCTGTCGCTTTCCCCCCGTTCAGCCAGGGCTTTCAGGACGATCGCCGTGCTGCTCAGGGTGATCAAAAAGCCCCAGAAGATTGCGGAGTTCACGTCAACGTCCAACAGGTACCCGCCGACGATGAAAAAGAGCAGGACACTGAACATCTGGGCCGGTCCTCCCACGAAGAACAAGTTCTTGGAGGACTTCAGCTTCGCCAATGAAAATTCCAGGCCGATGGTGAACAACAGCAGCATCACGCCGATCTCGGCCAGCACGTGCACCTGTTCCAGGTCGGAAATGAGGTTGAGTCCATGGGGACCCACGAGTGCCCCGACGACCAGGAATCCCGCAATCGACGGCAGGTGGAGTTTTTGAAAGAGGAAGACCACCGCGATGGACACGGAGAAAATGATGATCACGTCCCTGAGTGCGCTGAATTCATCCATCGTGCAGTCTCCGGGAAACGGAGGGGAAACGGAGGGAAAACGGACTTACGAGCACAAGTCCTGGAACAGCCAGGGCGCGTCCTGCTTTCGTCTGGCTTCGTAGTCCGCAATATCCTTTTCGCGCCGGAGGGTCAACCCGATCGAGTCCAACCCTTGCAGCAGGCATTGTTTTCGAAACGGGTCAATGGAAAATTGAAACGAGGATTGCTGGGGCGTGGCGATCGTTTGCGCAGCCAGGTCGATGGTCAGTTCAAACCGGTCGTCGGCTGACACGTGGTCGAAAAGCCGTTGAATCTCCCGGGCGTCCAGCACGACCGGCAGGATGCTGTTTTGAAAGCAGTTGTTGTAAAATATTTCGGCAAAGCTCGGAGCCAGAATGGCACGAATGCCGTAATCCAACAAGGCCCAGGGCGCGTGTTCCCTGGAAGACCCACACCCGAAATTGTCGCGGGCGAGCAGGATGGAGGCATTGGCGTACTGCGGTTGGTTCATAAAAAAATTCGGGTCCGGGGACCCGTCGGCGAGCTTGCGCCAATCGGCAAAGAGCCCCTCTTTTAATCCCGTCCGGTGAATCGTTTTGAGATATTGCTTGGGAATGATCTGATCGGTATCAACGTCCACGCGATCCAGCGGAGCGACTCGTCCGGTATGGGTCGTAAAGGGTTCCATGGCAAGGGTTCCGGGTCAGGCCCAATGACGGATATCGACGAAGTGGCCGGTCACGGCTGCCGCCGCGGCCATGGCCGGTGACACCAGGTGGGTTCGTCCGCCTTTGCCCTGACGGCCTTCGAAGTTTCGGTTGCTCGTTGACGCGCATCGCTCACCGGGTTGGAGCACGTCGGCGTTCATGGCTAGGCACATGCTGCAGCCGGACTCCCGCCATTCGGCGCCGGCCGCGCGAAAGATCGCATGCAATCCTTCGTCTTCCGCTTGTTTCTTGACCAGACCGGACCCCGGCACAACCATCGCCTGTACGTTTGATGCCACCTTCCTCCCTTTAAAATAGGAGGCGGCCACGCGTAAATCTTCAATCCGCGAATTCGTGCAGGAACCGATGAAGACCCGGTCAATGGGAATCTCCACAATCGGGGTGCCGGGTGTGAGGTCCATGTAGTTGAGCGCCCGGGTTGTGGCATCTCGCGTGTCCGCGTCGGCAAAGGATTGCGGGTCCGGGACCACGCCGTCCACCCCGGCCACCATGCCCGGATTCGTGCCCCACGTGACTTGGGGGGCGACGTCTTCTCCCCGGAGCGTGACCACGCGATCATACGCGGCTCCGGGATCCGTGCGCAGCTTTTCCCAATCCCGGACCGCTACGGACCAGAGTGAGGCGGAGGGAGCCATGGGACGGCCCTTGATATAGGCGAAGGTGGTTTCGTCCGGGGCAATCATGCCGGCGCGGGCTCCCCCTTCGATCGACATGTTGCAGAGGGTCATGCGGCCTTCCATCGACAAGGAGCGAATCGCCTCGCCCGTGTATTCCACCACGTACCCGGTTCCTCCGGCGGTGCCGATATGTCCGATGATGGCCAGGATCAGATCCTTGGCCGAACAATGGGGCGAGACGTGGCCGTCGACCCGGATTTCCATGGTCCGCGGTCGCTTCTGGATGAGACATTGGGTGGCCAGCACGTGTTCGACTTCACTGGTCCCGATACCGAACGCCAGCGCCCCGAATGCCCCATGGGTCGAGGTATGCGAATCCCCGCAGACAATCGTCATTCCGGGCAACGTGAGCCCCTGCTCCGGACCGATGACGTGCACGATCCCCTGCCGCACGTCGTGCATGGAGAACAGTGTAATGCCGAAATCCGCGCAATGTTGTTCGAGCGTTTCAATCTGGATGCGACTCAAGGGATCCGCAATGTCCACGCTTCGGTCCGTGGTCGGCACGTTATGGTCCGGTACCGCGAGCGTCGCTCCCGGCCGGCGAGGCCGGCGTCCGGCAAGCTTGAGTCCTTCAAAGGCTTGCGGAGAGGTCACTTCATGGACCAGGTGGCGGTCGATATACAAGAGGGTCGTGCCGTCCGGGTCCTCGGACACCACGTGCGGACTCCATATTTTGTCGAAAAGCGTTTGTGCGGTCATTGCCCGGCTCTCTATTCGTGAGGTTCCTCAATATGGCGCATCGAAGGCGTGGCGCGCAACCCTCAGCCTTGCTCCCGGGCAGGGTACGCCTCACCTCTTCAGGCGTTCGGCTTTGTCATGGACTTGGTCGTCAATCTCCGCTACAATTCCCGCTCCCATTCCAACCTGAGTACCACAGCTTGTCCTCGACCTTTGCAATCGCGGAGCGACGACTTCATACCGCGCCGGGCAAGGCGCCGTACACGAGATTGATGACGCATGCTTGAAAAAGCCCTGTTGTCCATCGGTTTGGTTATTGTTGTCGCCAAACTGGCCGAAGGCCTTCTCCGGCATTTTCGGCTGAACTCCATTGTGGCCTACACGGCTACGGGAATCCTGCTGGGACCGATTGCCGGAATCGTCGAGCCCGCCAGTGAAATGCAGATCCTGTTGTCCATCGGCATCTTCCTCTTCTTCTTCCTCATCGGCCTGGACGAACTCGATATTTCCGGCTTCATGGCCGCCGTCCACGGACGGTTTTTTGTTGCCTCGATCATCTCGGTCCTCCTGTCCTTGGTCATTGCCCTGTTCGTCACCTCCGATGTGATCTACGACTTCGGACTGGGCCTCACGTTTACCGGTTCGCTGGCCCTTGCCGGGGTCCTGTCTTTAACCAGTCTGGGCGTGGTCGCGAAAGTCCTGGTCGACGAAGGCCGTCTCAAGGAACCCATCGGGATCCAGATATTTACCACCGCGCTTATCGCCGAATTGCTGACCCTGTTGCTGGTGGGGTTCACCATCAGCGAACACGTCAACCACTTGGGATGGGAAAGCGTGCTTATCCTGCCGGTCAAGATTGCCGTCTTTACGGTGGCGACCTGGGTATTGGCCAGCCGGGTGCTTCCGCCCCTGATCGTTCTGCTGAAGCGCTTCCTGCACGTGCCGCAACTTTCCTTCGGATTGATTTTGGGGGGGTTGTTTCTGACGGTTGTCGGTGCCGAGCATATGGGGCTCCACGGCTCCCTGGGAGCGCTCCTGTTCGGGGCTGCCCTGTCGAAACTTCCGTATCACGTACGCCGGGACATCGTTCCCGGCATGAGAAGCACCGCCGAAGGGCTGTTCGTGCCCCTCTTTTTTGCCTCGGCCGGATTGCATCTCAGCCTGGCCTTCACCGAGTTGCCGGTGTGGACCATTGTGGCGTTGGTGCTCATTCCCCTGGCTGGAAAATTCTCCGCCGCGTTCATCGCCGCCGTCGTGGCCCGTCTGGACGTGCCTTTTGTCCTGGCCACCGGGCTGATGGCCAAAGGCGTTGCGGAAATGGCCCTCCTGCTGGTGCTTCTCGATATTGGCATGATCGGGCACGACGTCTTTTCATTGCTCGTGCTCATCATGCTCGCCTACATCCTGCTCACGCCGCTCGCCATCCGCGCCGTTGTCAACCGGGTCAAGCCGTCTGAAGGGGACACGCTACCTGAATCACTCCCACCGTCGCTGGCGCGCTTTATGCTGGACGACATCACGGTTGGGGACATCCTCGACCGGACCCGCACCTATCCCGACCCGTCGATCTCGGTGCGGATTTTTGCCGATCAGTGGATCGTCCCCCATCAGCAGGACTATGCCGTGGTGGATCATGGCGAGCTTTCCGGGATTGTCTCGTTGAGCATGCTGCGATACCTCCCCAAGGAGGCATGGTCCCACACGCCGTTGCGCAAACTTGCGCGTCCCAGGGCCTTGGAGACTTGGCCCGGAGAGTTGGTGGAAGATGCGCTCCAGCACATGATCGAACACTCGCTGACGGTGATACCGGTCCGGGACCGGGAGTCCCGGAAGTTTCTGGGCGTGGTGACCAGCCGGCAGATCCTGGAGCTCATCACCCGGGACGCCACCGGCGAATATTGATTGGTTAAGAAATAGTTGACAATTCTCTGCCAATTAGGAACAATGCAATTTGTGGGATTAAAAATGCGCGTAAAATTTCAATTACCTCCGGGTAGCCGGTAGGATAGAAGAGCCCTCCGTGGATGAAAAAATCAATAAGGGGGTAGGGTCCGAGAAAGACGTGGAGTCCGAGCCCTTGGATCTGGATGATTTGGAAAAAATCGCCGGGGGCACGGGTCCGAATGTGTCGCCTTACTACGCGCCGGACGGCACGATTTTACCGCAACACTAAGTTTGTTTATCCCCTCATGACGTGAGGCCCCTGCCGGTGAAAACCGTCCGTTTCTGAGGTCCTGCTGTCCGGTTATTGTCTTCATCCGCCATTTCCATTATATTCCTCAGCTATGATCAGAGTCTCTACCCGAGTTCTTGTTCCCGGCTGTGCAGTTTTTTCAAAACAGGCTTGCTTGAAACAGAAACATGAATAAAACATGTCTCCCCGCTCCATCGGCCTATGCCGACGGTTATGCGAAGGCCCGTCTCTTTGATGAAGCAGCGGCCGACAACTATATTCGGCATACCACCATAGGCGACCCTGTGCTCGATTCGGTGTTGGAGGAGGTCTCCGGGTTGGCGCCTGCCGCCCTGCACCGGTTCATTGAGGCGGGAGTAGAGCGGCAGGTTGACGTTCTCCGTAGCGCACCGCAGGCCCTGCGCGATTTCTTCGACCATTTTGAAGAACCTCCCTGGTTGGACTACCAGGCGTTTCGTCCGGGCATTCTGGTCTTCAATGAAAACGTCCAACTCATGCTCGTCGCCTTCGTGACGGGGGTGCTGGTGGAAGGCTTCTCGACGCTGATCGCCAAGTCTTTCAATACGACCAAACGAGTCGCATCGACCGACAGACGCCTCAAACAGAATAACCGCCAACTGATGGAAATCTTTTACCCCGGTGGGTTGCGACGAGATGGCGACGGGTGGAAGCTCTCCACGCGCGTGCGCTTCGTTCATGCTCGCATCAGGAACCTGTTGGCGAAATCCGACGCTTGGAAGCATGACGTGTGGGGCACGCCGCTGAGCGCGGCGCACTTGGGTTTTGCCATCTCCGTCTTTTCCAAGCGCCTGTTGACTTATTCGGCGTTGGTGGGCGCGCATTTCAGCGATGAAGAAAAAGAAAGCGTGCTGGCCGTGTGGCGCTACACCGGCTATCTCATGGGGATCCCTGAAACCATCCTCTATACAAACGCCGAAGAAGCGGATACCGTATACAGGATCGGGTATATGTGCGAGCCGCCGCCGGATGCCGATTCCGTCACCATGGCAAATGCCTTGATCCGGTCCATTCCGGTCGTCGCGGGCATCACGGACTCGGTTGAACAGAAAAAAGTGATCACGTTGGCCTACAGTCTTTCACGCGCACTCCTTGGGAACACGCTCGCCGATCAATTCCAGTATCCAAAAGGCTGGAACATCGGCACGCTGTTTCTGTTCCGGAACAAACAACGCGTACAACGATTCTTCAAACGATGGCTCAAGAAAGGCGGAATCAGATCAGATAATTTTTCTCAAATGCTCCAAATATCGGTGTATGACGAAGGGGGAGTGAGTTACAAGATGCCCGACCACGTCTCTCACTCAAAATCGAGCCCCTGGTAAGCGATGTTCGTGTCCAAACGAAAGCTTGGGCGGGGTGCGTCCGGGGGCTTGCTCCCAGCCGGTGGTAGTCGAGATTGATGACGCTTCTGGACCGATACATCGCCGTTATCCTGCGCCGCCGGTGGCCGGTCGTGGTCTTCGCGACACTGGCCATGCTGGTCATGACGGCGGGTGCCCGCTTCATCGGCGTCACGAACGATTACCGTAGTCTGTTCAGCGAAGATGATCCGCAACTCGCCGCGTTGGAGGCCCTGGAGGATACCTATTCCGTATCCCATACCGCGTTGATCGCCGTGGCGCCGCGCGAGGGGTTGGCGTTCACCCGGGAGACACTCGGTGCCATCGAGGAACTGACCGATGCCGCCTGGCACACACCGTATTCCAACCGGGTCGATTCCCTGACCAATTATTCCCACAGTGAGGCGTTCGGCGACGAACTGGTTGTCGCCCCGCTCGTGGATGACGCGCAGTCGCTGAGCGATACCGATTTGGCGCGAATCGAGAAGATTGCGCTCAACGCCATCGACATTGCCGGACGGCTGGTCTCTCGTGACGGGCGAGTGGCCGGGATGGCCATCAATTTCGTCCTTCCGGAAAATCCTGACCCCGCGGTGGTCGAACTCACCGATTATCTCAACACCCTCTTGGATCAAGCCCGCGCAAGCCATCCGGATATCGCCTATTACCTGACCGGTGACGTCGTCATCAACCGCGCCTTTGCCGACGCGACGAAGGACGATATGGAGAACCTCTCGCCGATCGTGTTCCTGCTCATCGTGGTCATGACCGCCGTTCTTCTGCGCTCCGTGTTCGCCACCCTGGCCGTCGTTGTCACGCTCATGTTTACGATCAACACGACCGTGGGATTCGCCGGTTGGATCGGTACGATATTCAGCCCCGTCAATGCCGGCGTTCCGATCATCGTCATGACGGTCGCCGTTGCGGATTCCATCCACATTGTCACGACCGCCCTGGCGGGTGTGAGCCGTGGCCTGGGCAGGAATGAGGCGATTACGGAATCGCTACGCAGCAATACCTGGCCGGTCTTCCTCACCTCGATCACGACCGCAATCGCGTTCCTCAGCTTGAATGCTTCGGATTCGCCGCCTTTTCACGTTCTGGGTAATCTCGTGGCGTTTGGGGTGACGTGCGCCTTGGTCTACTCCATGACGCTCCTTCCGGCACTCCTGTCTGTCCTGCCGTTGCGGGCACCTCGCGCTCATGCCGACCGGCCGGGCTTCTTCGATCACTTCGCCGCCTTCGTCATTGCGCGACGCACTTTCCTGCTCTGGTTCGTCACCCTGTCGACCGTTGTTCTGGTCATGGGCATTTTACGCATTGAGTTGACCGACAACTGGACGGAGTATTTCGATGACCGTTACGCGTTCAGGCGTGATACGGACTTCGTGATCGAAAACCTGACCGGCATGGAATCCTTGGAGTACTCGCTGAACGCGGGGCGTGAAGGCGGCGTCACGGATCCCGGCTACCTGCGCACGGTCGATGCCTTTGCCGAATGGTTCCGGGGACAGCCCGAAGTGACTCACGTCCAGGCCTTCCCGGACGTCATGAAACGTCTCAACAAAAACATGCACGGCGATGATCCGGCCTTCTATCGGTTGCCTGCCGATCCGGAACTGGCCGCGCAATACCTGTTGCTGTACGAGTTTTCGCTGCCGTTCGGCAGGGACCTCAACGACCGTCTCGACGTTGCCAAATCCGCCACGCGGATGACCGTCGTGATGCGCAGCTTGTCGGCCCAGCAACAGCGCGACCTTGATGAGCGCGGGCTGGCCTGGCTTCGCGCCAATGCGCCCGGTCTTGCAACCCCGGCCACGGGCGTCAGCATCGTCTTTTCTCACCTGTCCCAACGAAACATCCAGAGCATGCTGCGCTCCACGATTGTCGCCATGGGCTTCATTTCGCTCATTTTGATCTGGTTTCTGAAGAGCCTGCGCCTCGGCCTGGTCAGTCTGGTGCCCAATTTTATTCCCGCGGCCATGAGTTTCGGCCTGTGGGGCTACCTGGTCGGCCAAGTAGGTCTTGCCGGGTCCGTGATGACGGCGATCGCGTTCGGCCTCATCGTGGACGACACCACGCATTTTCTGAGCAAATATCAGAAGGCCCGCGGCGAGGGGCTCCTGGCGCCGGAGGCGGTGCGCTCCACGTTTCGCACGGTGGGGCAAGCGTTATGGACCACGACAGTGGTCCTGGCAGCGGGCTTCCTGGTATATTCCGCATCGGGATTCGAGGTCAGTTGGGCGCTCGGTCTGATGGTCACGATCACGATCGTTTTCGCGATCGCCGCCGATTTTCTGCTTCTTCCCCCTTTGCTGATGGCTATCGACAGGAGGAAATTATGAGAACGATCCATGCATATCTCGTACGGGTTTTGCTGCTCTCCCCGTGCCTGGTCGTATTGTCTTGGTTATGGATGTCCCCATTTGCGTACCCGGCCACCCCCGAGGAGATCGGGTTGAAGATTGCCACCGAATCCAAGGCGCGTGATGACGGCTTTGGCAATTTCACGGCCAAGCAGACCATGGTGCTGCGCAATAAGCAGGGGCAGGAGAGCCGGCGGCAACTCCGTATCAAGGTGTTGGAGGTGGACGACGACGGGAATAAAAGCCTGACGGTGTTCGACGAGCCGCGCGACGTTCGAGGGACTGCGCTGCTCACCCACGCCCATAAGCATGAAGCGGACGACCAATGGCTGTATCTCCCGGCGCTGAAACGAGTCAAGCGGATCAGTTCGTCGAACCGTTCCGGCTCCTTCATGGGCAGCGAGTTCTCCTATGAGGATCTGAGTGCTCCGGAGGTGGAAAAATTCACTTATCGATACCTGCGGGATGAACCGTGCGGGGACTTGACATGTACGGTCTGTGAACGCTTCCCGGTGGACAAGAAAGCTTCAGGCTACAGCCGCCAAGTGGTCTGGCAAGACAAAGACGAACTGCGCATCTGGAAAGTGGACTACTACGACCGCAAGGACGCGCACTTGAAGACGCTCACCGTTGGGAACTACACGCAACACCTGGACAAGTACTGGCGCGCCGGTGAGATGAACATGGTCAATCATCTGACGGGCAAGAGTACCGTGTTGACTTGGGCGGATTATCAGTTTCGGACCAAACTCAGGGACCGTGATTTCAGCAAAACCGGGTTGAAACGAGTCCGGTGATGCGACGCCGTGCCGTTCGTTATCCCTTGGCTTTCACGGCGGTCTGGCTGGCGGCGTCTATTGTGGCCATCGAAGCCCATGCGGAATTCGAGCTTGCGGCCTGGGACCTGTCCGGCCGCGTGAGCCTGGAAGGCCGCGCGTTTCCGCAAACCGGCATTGACGCCAGCCAGCGCTCGTATACGACCGGCTTTGTGGTGGAGCCCAAACTCTACCTTGAAGAGGCCGAAGGGAGTAGTTTCACCCTGTTGCCGTTCTTTCGCTACGACAGCGTGGACTCGGTCCGCACCCACTGGGATCTGCGGGAAGCGTATGCGCTGCTGTACGGCGAGTTGGGCGCGGGTGAATGGGAGGTGCGGCTGGGCGTGGACCGGGTGTTCTGGGGCGTGGCCGAATCGCAACACCTGGTTGACGTCATCAATCAGATCGACTTCCTCGAACATCCCAACGGCGAGGTGAAGTTGGGGCAACCCATGGTTCACCTGACGTGGACCGGCGATTGGGGCGTGTTGGAATTCTTTGGGTTGCCGTATCACCGTCCGCGTATCTACCCGGGGCGTGGCGGTCGCCTGCGCTTCGCGGGACTCGTGGACCGCGAGCGGGTGGAGTATGAGAGCAGGGCTGAGGAATGGCATCCGGATTTCGCAGCCCGCTACAGTCGCAGCTTCGGACCCCTGGACGTCGGTATGAGCGTGTTCGACGGCACCAGCCGGGAAGCGACCCTCGTGTGTGCGCCGCCTGCTTGTGGCGGCAGCGCGTTCCCGTCTGTCTTTATTCCGTATTACTCACAAATTCGCCAGTTTGGGCTGGACGCGCAACTGACGCTCGACTCCTGGCTGCTCAAGTTTGAGGCCATACATCGGTCCGGCGAGCGTAACCCGCTCGGTCAGGAAGAAGGGATACGTACTGCCCTGATTCAGGGAGGCGGATTTGAAGATATTCTTGGTCAGTATCGAGAAGAGGAATACGTGGCCGCGGTGGTGGGCGGCGAATACACGTTCTATTCCGTCTTTGATTCAACGGCCGACGTCGGCCTGCTGGCTGAATGGAATTATGATGAGCGGGGCCGGCGAGCGCTCCCCAGGCGCCAGCCCATGACGCTGGACAACGATTTCTTCATTGGCGCGCGCCTGGCATTCAACGACGTCCAAAACACTGAAATCACGGCTGCGTTTTTAACGGACGCCAGCCGTGAAACCCGCAACCTGGGATTTGAATTCGACCGGCGGCTCTTCGACCAATGGTCCCTGCATGCGGAGGCGAACCTGATTCTCAGCATCGACCCATTGGATGTTCAATACGTGGGGCGGCGCGACGGCTTCTACGAGTTCCACCTGGAGTACAACTTCTAGCCGTCACCTCTCTCATTCCGTCTCATGGTCCATGCTGTTGCGTGCTTCAACAGGAGGCTCCAGCGGCAGCAAGACGCGCATCTCGGTGTAGTGTCCTACCTCGGTGTCAACCTGAATGGACCCACCGTGGCGGATCAGGATGTCGGTGGTCAGGGAGAGTCCCAGGCCAGTGCCTTTCCCCGGTGCCTTGGTGGTCATGAACGGCTCAAAAATTTTGTCACGCATGGTCTCCGAGATGCCCGGCCCATTGTCCCGGATGCAGAATTCCACGTGATCGTCCAATTGCCGGCTGGAGATCGTCAACTCCGGCAGGTAGTCGCCGCCTCCCTTTTTCTGCTTTTCGTCCATCGCCTGAAAGGCGTTGGTGACGAGATTGAGAAATACGCGACAGATATCCTGGGGAACCACGACGATTTCTGTTATGTTTGGGTCCAGATTCTCATGGATCGCCGTGTTGAAAGAATTGTCTTCGGCGCGTAACGAGTGGTAGGACAGGTCCACGTACTCTTTCAAGAGGGCGTTCAGGTTCGTCTTCCGCCACTCTCCCTCTTTACTGCGGGAGTGTTCCAGCATGCTGCGTACGATGTTGTCGGCTCGATTCCCGTGTTCTTTGATTTTCGTGAGACTCTTTCGCAGTTCGTCCAGAATCGACTTGATTTCTTCCAGGTCAGGGCCTTCCGCCGGTTTCATCAGTTCCTCGATCTCGTCCGCGAGTTCGATTGAAACGTTGGCGAAGTTACTGACGAAGTTGAGCGGATTCTTGATTTCATGTGCCACTCCGGCGGTGAGTTGCCCCAAGGACGCGAGTTTCTGCTCGGCAATGACCTGCTCTTGAGCGGCTTTCAGATTTGTCAGCGCCTGTTCCAGGTTGTCATTCTTGACATCCAGTTCTTTCGCCAATTTTTCCACAAGATTCAGTCGCTGGACCTCATGGGCGTAACGCCGGAATACTTCCAGGGCCTTGGCCATGTCCGTGACCTCATCATTCCAGATGAGATATTTGACGTTTTGTCTCACGTAATCGGCAGATCCTTTTTCCGGCTTGGAGACGTCATGCCCCTCGACCTGTAACGGAACCTCCAGGTCGCCGCTGGCCATCTCGCGCATCGCGCCGGCCAATCCCACGAGACGGCTTACCAGGTAGCGCCTCACGAACAGCGAGCCCAACGCAAAGGCCCCGACTGTCCCGAGCAGGTTGAGGAGGATGAGCAACAGGATCCCCGTCTGCGCGGCGTCCCGGGCCGCCGAGCTGGATTGCAGCGCTTCCTTGTTAATTTGCGCAACCAGATTGTTGACCTCTGATACCAGCGATTCCGAGGTGATTCGTGCCTTTGTCAGGGTTTCCTGTTCCTGTTCCAACCTGAGCAGCTCTTCCTGGCGCAGGATAATGACCCCTTCCGGACTTTTTCCGATCTCTCCCAGACG
The DNA here is from genome assembly GCA_022824735.1 of Nitrospirales bacterium. Taxonomy (GTDB): domain Bacteria; phylum Nitrospirota; class Nitrospiria; order Nitrospirales; family UBA8639; genus Bin75. The sequence continues at coordinate 27,074 of JAJDZI010000002.1, read as the reverse complement.
AGCCAGACTTTCTTCAAGCCGGTTATCCTGCATGGAGGCCGGCAGCTTCTCATAGGCATGCAGGAAATTCTGGACGGCACTCTCGAATCGTTCCTCCAAGGGGGTCAGAAACTGGCGGTCAGACAGGACCAGGACCTCATCCAGCAGCAGCACAGCCATGTGGGCCGATTGATTCACGGTCATCAAGTTACGGTAGGCGGTCAATTCGTCCTCCGAAGCCCGCCTATGAATAGGGCGGACCTTGTCATCCAATCGCCGTAATCCCGAGACCAGGTAAAAGGCTTGATCGTCAATGGCTTGGATCAATAACCGTTCTATGTGTCTGGAAGTTTCGCCAAGTTCGTCAAGGAAGATGTTGAGTGCTTGGGCAATGTTCAGGCGTCGCAAGGAGGATTGCTTGATCACCTCGAGATGCAAACCGAGTTTTTCCAGGTCTGCCCTGATCAATCGGGTTTGTTCGCTGAAGGCGGACCTGGCCTCCAGTTCCAGAATGGTGTTTTCAAGGGAGGCGATTTCTTGAGCCGTGGATTTCACCACGGCCGTATGCTCTTGCTTCGAGGACGCCGACACCAGCCGAAAGGCTCCGTTGACGACAATGGCACTTTTTCGGGCTACGTCGACCGAGTCGATCAGGTTGGGCATGCTGTATTCTGCCAACTGGATTTCGTGCCTCAGGGTTTCGTTGAAGGAAAAATAGGCCAACATCGTAGCCGCTCCCATGAGGACCACGGCGCCGAACAGGACGAAATACAACCTGGAACCGACCCCGAACCGGAACGTTCGTTTAGTTTCCAGCTCGTTCGTGGCAACTGATTGTGTTTGCCTCGCTGGTGCGCTCGAGTCGTTCTGGTCCGGGGATCCGGTGGGAGGGGGTTCATTCATGGTGGCGACATCTTGTCTACTGCCTGGAATCGTCCATTGTCATCAATGCGGGTCAGATAGACGCGGTCCGACCCCTGATTGTCATCGACGCCGTAGCGTAGACGAAAACCGCCCAAGTCCATGTCTCCCGCCTGTACCAGGGCCTGCAAGAAGCCTTTTCTGGTCGGTCCTGGTCCGGCCAGTCGCAGCCCTTCTATGGCGATGCGGCCTGCGAGGTAGCCTTCCAGCGAGACGAAGTTCGGTTTGCTGTTGGTATCGATGGCCTGTAGCGCCTCCTGGTATTGCGCGACGATCGGCAGGGTGGTATCCCGTGGGAACGGCACCACTTGGGTCACATAGACTCCGGTCCCGTCAGGCCCCAATGCATCCGCCAGTGCGGCACTGCCGATGAATGAAATGTTGATGAAGTAGGGATTGAAGTTGAGACGTCTCGCCCACCGGATCATGGTCGCTGCCGGCTTATAGGCGCCCACGATGACCACGGCTTCGGTGTTGGCGCGGCGCAAATCCAGCAGGGCGATTTTGACGGCCTCGGTGTTACGGGTATAGTACACCTCTTCAATCAGGGTCAGGCCGTGACGATTGATGGCCTGGCGCAGCCCGCTCAGCCCGGCCTGCCCGAAGGAGTCGTTCTGGTAGAAAATGCTGATCCGGTTTATGCCCAGGTCCTCGTTCAGCCGGACGACCATTTCCTCGGTTTCCTGGTAGTAGGAGGCTCGAACGTTGACCACGTTGGGACGCTTCTTCGCGTCCCGCAGAAATTCTGCGCCCGTGAATGGGGCAATATACGGAACGTCCGCCTCCGTGGCGACGGGCTGGGCCGATTTTGACGTCGGCGTTCCAACGGCGCCGATCAGGGCAAAGACTTTGTGTTTTTCGATCAGGGACCGGGTATTGGCAATGGCGGCTTCCGGTTCATATCGATCGTCCAGCGATTCGAGCTGTAGCCGGTACCCGTGGACGCCGCCTTTGCGATTGACTTCAGAAAACGCTGCGAGGAGTCCAAGGCGCATGCCGATACCCAGTTCGCGGGCTGGGCCGGTGAGTGCCGCGGATTGACCGAACACAATCGTTTCCTGATCGGATGCTGCGCGAGCCTGCCCCCACGGTGTTCCTGCGATCATCAATATGATCAGGAGGATCTGCATCATCATGGGCAGAGCAGGATTATGAAGGATGGACGGTAAGAGGGGCCAGAAAACGCACTGACAAACAGGTGATGTCGTCTGATTGCACGGCATCTCCGACAAATTCATGCACGGCGTCCACGACGTTTGTGACCACCAGTTCAGAACTCGCACCGGAAAGTTTGGCCAGCCTCTCGTCGAGTCGAGACTCCGTGAACTCCATATTTTGGTTATCTTGCGCTTCCGTGACTCCATCGGTATACAGGAACAGGGTGTCACCCGGCGTAAGCTGGATTTCGCCAGTGCGATACTTGTGACCAGGCTGGACCCCCAAGACGATATTGCCGGTTTTCGGCACCACCTCGATCTCGGCATTGGTTTTCACCACTCTGGGCAGATTGTGCCCGGCGTTGGCATATTTGAAGTCGCCGGTCTGCAAGTCAAGTACCCCGAAAAACAGCGTGGTGAAGACGCACGTCGGGTTGTTCTCACAGAGCAGGTCATTGACGATTGTCAGGCAATTGCCCGGCGCGAGGTAGTCTTTCAATCTTACGGCTCGCAGGAGCGCCTGGGTCACGGTCGCGAACAACGCCGCCGGTACCCCTTTGCCGGACACGTCTGCAATCACCAGTCCGAGGTGCGATTCATCGAGGAAAAAGAAATCGTACAAGTCCCCGCCGACTTCCCGAGCCGGGATGATGAGCGCCTTCACGTCGTAGTGGTCACTAGCCGGCAACGGATTCGGCTCAAACGACGTCTGGACGTTCCGGGCCATGTCCAGCTCCTGCTTGACGGCGACCAGCCGATCATGGACTTCCGCGGCCGCTTGCACCGATTGAACGTGCCGGATGCTTTTTTCAATGGTTGTTTCGAAATCGTTGAAATCAATCGGTTTGGTCAGAAAGTCAAAGGCTCCGCGGTTCATGGCAGTGCGGATGTTCTTCATGTCTCCGTAGGCGGAAACCATCACGGCTTGCACGTCCCTGTCCTTGGCAGCGAGCTCGTTTAGCAAGGTGAGCCCATCCATCACCGGCATGTTGATATCGGAGAGGACCAAGTGGACATCAGGATTCTCATTCAGCACGTCAAGGGCCTCTTTGCCATTGTGGGCAAAGAAGAAATTGAATTCTCCTTCGCGGATCTTGCGGCGGAATTTCTGACGTACCAGTAACTCAAGATCTTCTTCGTCATCGACGACAAGCACCTGAGTTGGTGATTTACCCATGACTTGACTCTCCCGCCGGTTTTCCTAATCGTTGAATGGCCATTCTCCAGTACGAGTCTTCGCTCAGACCGCTTCAAGGGCATCGGCTCTGGTGGCGCGAACATCCAGAATTTCATTGAATCCGCTGATCTCGAAAATTTCAGCGATGTGATCCGCAAGGGCGCAAAACAGGGCCTTGCCACCTTCTTTCTGGGTCAGACGGGCGGCAATGAGCAATGCCCGTAACCCGGCACTGCTGATGTAACTCAACTCCTTGAAATCAAAGACCAGGGTTTTATTCCCGGCGTTGATCTGTTCCTGTACGGCACTCTCCAGAATTCCCACACTGGAACCATCCACTCGCCCGGTCACGATCAGGATTGTGGCCTTATCGCTCTGTTCGGCTTCCACGGACAGTTTGGCTTTTTCTTCCATAAGCCCTGCCTCCATCTATATAGGGTGTATTCAAACTGGGCAAAAGGCGTAGTGTAAGCAAATTTACCCCCCCCTCAACACAAATCTTGCGCGTCACGTTCCATAAAAAAATTGAATATTGAATGGCTAGTCTGCAATGCAGGAATATGCAAACACCATAGTATCCCTGCAAACCTCCCTCAATAGCCATCCAAGGAACCATGCCGCCGCGTGGGTATACGTATAACCGGCTCGCCGGGTTTTAATGGTGACGTATCATACTCTATCGGAGTTGATATGCCAAGATCAATGTGGGGGTTGGATCGTCGCCGTACAAGGCTGAATCCTGTTGCGTTTGTCTTTCACCTTTTTGAGTCGGCCTCTTGATTCAGCGCCACAAAAATACGACACTGATGTGCCGTTCATGCTATACTCGCTCGGATGAGGTATGTCTGATTCGTTCAGGTCGGAAATGCAATGAAACGGATTCCCCTTACCCCGGATTTGTCCTCGATTACGGAACTGGAACAGGCCCTGGGAGAGTTTGCCGGTGTCCACGAGTTGGACCGGGGTTTGCAAAATCGCCTGAATCTGATGCTCGAAGAACTGATCACCAACAGTGTCAACTACTCCCTGCCCTCAGTGTCCGGACCGGAACTGGAGTTACGTCTGTCGTTGGAAGACACGTTTGTCGTGGCTCAGGTTGAAGATAACGGACCCGCGTTCGATCCGTTCACGGAGGCACCGGAAGCGGATATCACCTCGACTTTGGCAGACCGTCCCATTGGCGGTCTCGGCGTCTTTCTTACGAAAAAATTTTCGGATGAGTACACGTACGAGCGGATTGGCGAACGCAACCGCGTGACCCTGCGGTGCAGAAGCGGGAAAACACCCTAAAACGACTGTTAAGGACCTCTGATCCCCGATTAAGAACGTCGAGGACATGTTTACTGTGATAGCGGGATGCAGGGCAAGGCGTCCCGGAGCGAAACCCGAAGCTTATCAGAGAGATAGGTGAGGGTTGAGCGAGGACACAACGCAGCCCTGCGCCCGATAGTGCGTTAAGTCAGAGGTTTCTTAAATGTCCACGCGGATGGTCACAATATCCGTACCATGATATTGCTGGTGGCGAACCGAGGACGTCAGGTGGCGGAGCAGCCGGAGTGACACTTCCTGTTCGATCAGGTCCGCGTCGGTCCGCGTGCCCAGCAGCGCGATCCGGTCCTGCAAGTTTTCTTCTCCGGTCGAGGCCACAAACTCAAGGACCGCCCCGCCGTCTTCCTTGCAGGCCACCAGCAACAGACGTCGTTGTTCAGCCGTCCCTCCTGCCTCTTGTCGTTGGATAAGCGTCAACAGCGTCTCCTCGCTGGCGGCGTCCAGCCGGTTTGCCATCTCGGCGTCCCACCCGCTTTGGGAAGCAAAGCCCAGGACAAACTCCCTGATTTTCGGCAGGGCCAGGACGTTGACTTCCGACTCCAGCCGGTGTCGTGATTTTGTCAGGTCCATAAAAAGGGTCATGATGATGGCGACGAACCCACCGGCCGTCATCCCGTTCCGGAGAAGACCCCCGGCAAATTCCGAAACCAACTCGGAAAAGATCATGCCGTCCTGGAACCCGACCCCCACCCAGAACCCGACGCCGCAAATAAGACCCTTGCGGTAGTCGATCCCGTCCCGGACAACCAGGTTCATGCCGATGACGAACAGCATTGCCAGAAAGACGGCAAGATAGGCTGCGACCACCGGGCCCGGGATGGCCAGGATCAGGGCGAGCGCCTTGGGAAGAAAAGCCAGCAGGATGAGGACCGTCCCGAGTGCGATGCCGACGCTTCGGGCGCTGACGCCTGTCAATTCGGTCATGGAGACGGTCGTCGAGTAGGTCGTGTTCGGCACCGTGCCCGAGAGGCCGGAGAGTAGTTTCGCGACTCCTGCGGCGGCTACCGCGCCCTGTACGGCCCGGAAATCCACGGCACGAGGTTGGCGCCAGGATACGTGCTGGATGGCGATCGACGCGCTGATGGTTTGCATGGTGTCGATCAGGGCCACGAGCACGAATGCCGGAAGCAATGTCCAGAAAACCGTCGAAAACTCGAGATCAAAGCCCGGCCAGGTGCCCTGCGGTAGACCGACCCACGACGCCCTGGCGACGCGGTGGACGTCGTAGAAGCCGAAAACCCCGGCAACAGCCGAACCTGCCACGACGCCGATCACCGGTGCCCAAAGACGCCACGCCCCCGTTCCTTTCAGGACGCAGCCTGCAATAACAAGCACGGTTGCAAGCGCGCTGAGCGGCGCGGCCATGGCCGGAACGCCATCCGGGACGTCCTTCAGCATCTCGAAGACGTGTGACATCACCGTGACCGGTATCAGCATGATCACGGTTCCCGTGACGGTTGGCGTCAGGATTCGTCGGAGGAACCAGAGCCGTGTCGACAGCGCCAGCGGGACGAGCGAGGAGACAACGATCAAGGTGGCCAACGTTGCCGGCCCGCCTTTGGCAAGCGCCGTGATACTGATTCCAATGGAAGCTCCGGAAATGCTCATCAGGAGCACGTAACCCGAACCGACCTGGCCGAACCGAACCGCCTGCAGCACCGTGGTTGCGCCGCAGACCGCCACCGCGGCGAATACCGCCCATGACAGGTAGGATTCGGACCCGCCGCCGGCCCGGATGATGATGACCGGCACCAATACCGTGGCGGCGACACTGAGAGCGGCGAGTTGCAGCCCCAGTCCGACGGCGAGCGCCATCGGCGGTGTTTCGTCGGGTTGGTAGCGGACACCCGTACGATAGGTTGAGTCGTTTGCGTTCATATCAAATCATAGCAAAATCATAGCTCGATATAGCAGAATCATAGAAAGGCATAGCAAGACATAGCAGTGGCATAGCAGTGGCATAGCGCAAACATAGCAATAGCATAGCATAAACATAGCGCCGCGATGTTGTCTCATGACTATTTAACACAGTCATTGATGCGAACATAGTCTCCCGAATCCGTGAACACGTACACGAATGACGGAATCAAGTCTTCTCTCCCTTGATGGGAGAGGACTAGGGTGAGGGTGAGGAAAAAGCAAAACCCCTGGATTCTCGATTAAAGATATCGAGAATGACGGAGGGGGAGGGTTTGGGTTGACAGGGGCGCATAATCTTTTGAGGTTAGGCGTTAGGTCTGCTATACTGGGCAACCTAAAGTGCGGACGATTCCTGCCTGTGTCCATGAAACCCCTCGTCTCCGAGTTCAGTCTGAGAGGCCGTCCTTGCCGGTAAACCGATCATGGGATTGATCAGCCAATTTCTGAGTTTGTTCTCAAGCGATATGGCCATTGACCTTGGGACGGCCCATACCCTGGTGTATGTCCAAGGGAAAGGCATTGTGTTGAATGAGCCCTCCGTCGTGGCGGTCGAACAGCAAACAAACAAAATTTTAGCCGTGGGGAGTGAGGCCAAACGCATGGTTGGCCGGACGCCCGGCAACATTTCCGCCATTCGTCCGATGAAAGAAGGGGTCATCGCGGATTTTGAAATGGCCGAGCGGATGCTTCGGTATTTTATTACCAAGGTTCACAATCGTACGGCATTTGTCCGGCCCCGGATCATCATCGGCGTTCCGTCACGCATCACGCAAGTGGAACAGCGAGCCGTCAAGGAATCGGCGGAATTGGCCGGTGCGCGTGAAGTCTACTTGATCGAAGAACCCGTTGCGGCGGCCATTGGAGCGGGGCTGCCTATCACCGAGCCGACGGGGAACATGGTGGTTGACGTGGGAGGGGGCACGACCGATATCGCCGTCATTTCATTGGGAGGGATTGTCTACAGTGAATCCGTGAAAGTCGCCGGCGACCAAATCGACCTGGCTATCATCAATCACGTGAAGCGCGAACATAATTTGTTGATCGGCGAGCATATGGCGGAGCGAGTGAAGATGTCCATCGGCTCTGCCTATCCGTTGGAAGAGAAAGCCCAAATGATGGTCAAGGGACGCGATTTGGTTTCCGGTATTCCCCGGACCATTATGCTGGAAAACGGTGAAGTCCGGGAAGCCTTGCAAGAATGCATTTCGGCCATTGTGTCGGCCATCAACGTCGCGTTGGAACATACCCCTCCTGAATTGGCGGGAGATATCGTGGATCTCGGCATCGTGTTGACAGGGGGTGGAGCGTTGTTACGCGGGTTGGATGCCCGGTTGCGGGAGGAAACCGGTCTTCCTATTGTCAACGTCGATGATCCCCTCACGTCAGTCGTCTTGGGAGTCGGCAAGACGCTCGAAGAACTCACCCTCCTGCGGAGCGTCTCCTCTATGTCGACCGTCAGTTCGTAAAGGAACAACTTCTTATGCGTGGCCGGGTTCGGCCTGGGGTGTTTTGGGGTGCCGGCGTGATACGGGTGAGCGTGGCCATCTTGGTCATCGCCGTTGTCGCGTTTGCCCTCCTGCCCCAGCAATCTCAATTTCTCTTTCACATGCTCGGCGAACCGCTTGCCGATCTCGTTGCCGTTCCCGTGAAGGGCATGGCCACAGTGGACCGGACCCTGCGTGAATGGTGGATGCAATATATTGCTCTCCAAGGTCTTTCCCAACAAAACCGTCAGCTTCGGGAAACGGTCCGGCAACTCAATGGGGAGGTGAATCGATTGCGAGAACAGGCGTACAGGGCGGAACGGTTAGCCTCACTGTTGGCATTTCAGGAGGATAAATCGGTCCGGACGGTGGCGGCAAAGGTCATTGGCCGTAGTGTGTCCAATTGGTATCAAGGCGTGATCCTGGATAAAGGCGAAGATGACGGCATTCAGGAACAGATGGGCGTCATGACGCCGGCCGGGGTGGCGGGACGCATCGTCAGGGCCTCGATGTCCACGAGCATTGCCTTGTTGACAACCGACCCGAATCTTGTCATCGCCGGCATGATTCAACGGACGCGGGATGAAGGCATGGTCCAGGGCACGTCGCAAGAGCTGGTCCGCATGAAATATCTTCCCCCGCTTTCCTCGGTCAAAACAGGAGATGCCGTGGTCACGTCAGGCTTGACGGGAGGATTTCCACGCGGGGTGTTGATAGGAGAAGTCAGCCGCGTCGAAGAAAGTGATGACGGTTTGTTCCGCGCCGCCCAAATCGTGCCGGCAGTACAGTCCCGACACTTGGACGAAGTGCTGGTCGTCGTTTCTCCCCGGTCGCCGGAAGCCATGCCGTCGCCGGATCACGCATTGATTGCCCCGGGTCCACGGAATCCGACTCCATGAAGATTAGTGCGTATACGCTGTTGACTCTGTTCCTGTTTTCCTTTCAGGTCACCCTGTTGTCTTCTTTCAATCCTTTCGGGATTCAACCGGATTTCTGTCTCGTCATCGCGTGTTTGATTGGTTTTCGGGTTGGACCGGTTCACGGCCTGATCGTGGGGTTTGGCCTGGGCTTTCTCCAGGATTTATTTTCCGCCGGTCCGTTTGGGCTCCACACGCTTACAAAAGCCGGAGCGGGATTCCTGGCCGGCGTCTTTGCCAGGCATTTGTCGAATAGGCGGCCCCATGCCGCCTTTGTGCCGGTTATGGCATGTTCCGGTCTTTCCGCCATGGTGTTTTTGTTGTGGTCGCGGATGGGCATGGGTTTGGGAGAGATGCTGTACGGATTTTCCCATATCTTATTGCCACAAGCAGTCCTGGATGGATTTGTGGCGATCATGGTCAACTGGGTCTTCGGCCGGTGGCCGGTTGAAGCGCCGAGTTCGTAAAGGACGTCCCGTGATGAATCGGCATGAGGTCCGTCAATGAAGCCGGGTACAACGAGTTCCGGTCTCCAATCGACCGGGTTGGCAGACATCCAGGGACGATTGCTGCTCGTCAGGGTCGTCGTGTTGATCATTGTGGGGCTCTTGGTCGTGCGCCTGTGGCAGCTTCAGGTTCGTGATGGGGTCTACTATCGAAATCTTTCTCATGATAATCGGACCCGGTCGGTTGCGTTACATCCGGTTCGCGGATTCATTTATGACCGAAACGGAATCCTGCTGGCGAACAGTGTCCCGAGTTTCAACCTGTACGTGGAACTCGGTGACGTGCCGGACCGCGAAGCCCTGATCGGGAAGCTCGTCGAGTTGTTGTCGTTGGAGCGGAATGAGTTGGCCGGGACCATGGAAACTCACGTCGGGCGAACACCGGTTCGTTTGAAAAAAGGCGTCAGTCTCAAAGAAGCGGCCATTGTCGAATCGCATCGGTTGGATCTGCCCGGCGTGGTGATTCGTCCGGAATTTCAGCGGAACAATCCCGAGGGGGGCTATGCCGCCCACGTGCTTGGGTACGTGGGGGTCGCTTCAGAGGAACAACTCGCGGGGCTGCCCGCAGGTAGCGTGATAGGCCAGTACGGCGTGGAACGGATCTACGAGAAAACGTTGCGAGGGCACGCAGGACGAAAACTCATCGAAGTCGACGCATTGGGGCATGAGAAGCGCATGATTTCCGTGGATAAGCCGCAAGTGGGCAATGACGTGTATCTCACGATCGACTTTCGTTTGCAGAAATTGGCCGAAGACCTGTTAGGAGGGGAAGCCGGTGCGATTGTGGCGTTAGACCCGCAAACAGGGGACGTCCTGGCCATGGCGAGCCGGCCGAGTTTTGATCCCAATGCCTTATCCCGCGGGGTGCGCGCCGACGTCTGGAACGACATTCTCCAGGATGAACGCCATCCTCTCACGAACCGGGCGATTCAAGGTCAGTATCCACCGGGCTCGACGTTTAAAATCATCACGGCAGCGGCTGCACTTGATACCAATGAAGTCAAACCCGCCGATACGCTTCAGTGTGGGGGACAATTTCGATTGGGCCGCCGAACGTATCGGGATTGGAAAAAATATGGTCATGGAGACGTCAATTTACGGAAGGCGATTGCCCAATCGTGTGACGTCTATTTTTATCGTTTAGGGTATCGTATGGGTGTGGATACCATTGCGTCCTATGCCAAACAGTTCGGATTGGGTGAAAGAACGGGCATCGACCTTCCTGCCGAAAGAACGGGCCTGGTCCCGTCATCGGAATGGAAGAAACGGGCGCGAGGGGAACCATGGTATCCGGGGGAAACGACTTCCGTCGCAATCGGTCAAGGCTACGTCACGGTCACGCCCCTGCAAATGGCGAAAGTCATTGGCATGATCGGGAATAACGGGATTTCGTTTCAACCGCACGTCCTTCGTGGCGTCTGGGGACGAAAGGGCGAATGGATTGATGAGTGGAGTCCGACACAAACGGCCCCCCTGACGTTACCGGCCCATCAAGTGGGAGCCATTCAAGCGGCGCTGGCGGCGGTGGTCACCGAAGGAACGGCGCGAGCGTCTCAATCGTCGGTGGTCCCGTTGGCCGGAAAAACCGGGACGGCACAAGTGGTCTCGTTACGTTCGGAATCCGAAGAAGAGACCCCGAAACGATTTCGAGACCACGCCTGGTTTGTCGCCTATGCGCCATTCGAGCAGCCCCGCATCGCCGTCGCCGTGTTGGTCGAACACATGGGCCATGGCGGGTCTGCGGCAGCCCCGTTGGCGAAAGAACTGATCGAGGCCTATGTGTCATATGGGGGCGATGACGAAGAGCGCACACAGGTGTCCCTGACGAGGCCGTCCGACAAGGCGATGCAACGGGAGTCGCGGCGTGATTGATGAATTGTGGCGTCGCAGGCGAGAGTTCGACCGGTTCGATTGGTACTTCTGCGCGATTATTTTGGCGTTGTCAGCCATCGGAATCCTGACCATCTACAGCGTCACGGTAGAAAGAGCCGGGACTCAGTTTCCCCTGTATCTGAAACAGGCGATATGGATCGGTGTGGGCGCGCTGGTTTTTCTGACGATGTCGCGGATCGATTACCATACGCTCGCTCGATGGTCGTCTCTGCTGTACGGCTTTGCGTTGCTGCTCCTCGTGATCGTGCTCTTCGGGGGGAAGGCCAGTCATGGCGCTCAACGATGGATCGCCCTGGGGCCCCTGGCGTTTCAACCGGCGGAATTTGTCAAGATTCCGCTTCTTTTGGTGTTGGCCGTCTATTATTCCACCCAAAATCGTCGAGGCTGGTGGTATCGGGTGATCGTCCCGGCGTTGATCACCCTGCCGGGATTTTCCTTGATTCTCAAACAACCGGACTTGGGAAGCAGCCTGAGCTTTTTATCGATTTACGTCGCCTTGCTTCTGGTCGTCGGCGTCAAGTCGAAAGCGTTCGGGGTGGTGTTGCTGTCCGCGCTGATGCTCTTCCCATTTGCCTGGAGTGAATTATGGGGGTCGCTTCATGATTACCAAAAGGAACGGATCCTGAGTTTTGTCAATCCCGACTATGATCCGGCGGGAAGAGGCTATCAAGGAATGCAATCTCGTATTGCCGTGGGTTCGGGGCAATTGGCCGGAAAAGGGTTCCATGGTGGAACGCAAACGCAATTCAAATTTCTTCCGGAAGGTCACACCGATTTTATCTTCGCAGTCTTTGCCGAGGAATGGGGATTCTTGGGCGGGGTCCTCTTCATCAGCCTGTTTCTCGCGCTGCTGCTCATGGGGCTGGATATTGCGGCGAAAGCCAAGGATTCATTGGGTGCCCTGTTGGCGATCGGGCTTGTGAGCATGTTGACGTTCAATATGGCGGTCAACGTGGGGATGACCATTGGCTTGGCGCCCATTGTCGGCATTCCTTTGCCGTTACTCAGTTACGGGGGGAGTGCGACGATTATGACAATGGCCGGGTTGGGCCTGCTGTTCAGCGTGAAGAGGGCAAGACTCACGTTATCGCCGTGAACCGTTCGCGTGAGGTCTTCCCCGTCGTGGAACAGAATCGATCATTTGACGAAAAGGAGAATCCATGTCACGCTTTTGGATTGTCATCCATGGCCGGGACATGGGTCATCTTCTCCCCGGGTCGCGCATGCTGCCCGGGTGATGCAATAAAGGAGTAGAGGTATGGGAGTTGAAATTGCCATCAACATCACTCCGCAAGAAACACGTGCGGCGGTGTTGGAGAATAAAGTGGTCACGGAACTCTACGTGGACCGCGCCAAGAAAAAGGATTTTGTCGGCAACGTCTATAAAGGCAAGGTGGTCAAAGTCCTGCCCGGCATGCAAGCGGCGTTTATTGATATCGGGCTGGAGCGCGCCGCCTTTATGCACGTGTCGGATTTGTCGGTCGGGACCGAACCCGGCGATATCCTGGTGGAAAGTGACGAAGATGAGAAGGGTCCGGAATTTCCGCGTCCCAGGCGGCAAACGGTGCGGCCCATTCAAGAGTTGTTGGAAGAAGACCAGGAACTCGTCGTACAGATTTCCAAAGGCCCGATCGGGACCAAAGGCCCGCGAGTGACGTCCTATTGCTCGCTGCCGGGCCGTTTCCTGGTGTTCATGCCGAACGTCGATCATATCGGGATCTCACGACGCATTGCCGAGGAGGAGGAGCGCAGTCGTCTCAAGGACATCATGAAACGCATCCGGGAACCCGGGTACGGCTACATTGTCCGGACGGTGAGCGAAGGGGTCAGCGAGGAGGACCTCAAGGCCGACGTCGGATTTTTAACCGCCATGTGGCAGGATATTGTCAAGAAGCAGGATCGTCATCCGGCGCCTGTCGCGTTGCATATGGACCTGGACCTGACGCTCCGCGTGGTGCGCGATTTATTTACCAGGAACGTCAAGCGGCTCCTCATCGATTCGAAAGAGGAATGTGAAGCGGTCCGGGAGTTTGTCCGGCGGTATCTTCCCGACCAGACGTCTCGGATTTATCATTATGAAAAGGATGAGAGCCTGTTCGATCATTTGGGGATTGAACAGGAAATCTCTCGCGCCCTGGGCCGGAAAGTCTGGCTGAAGTCCGGCGGCCATATTGTAATCGATCACACGGAGGCCATGACGGTCATCGACGTCAACACGGGCCGGTACGTCGGAAAGCGCGATCAGGAAGAAACCATTTTGCGAAACAACCTGGAGGCGGCGCGCGAGATTGCCTATCAGGTCAAACTTCGTGGAATCGGGGGAATCATCATCATTGACTTTATCGACATGGAACGAGGACGGAATCGCGACAAGGTCTATCACGCGCTCGTGGACGCGATGGGCAATGATAAGGCGCGCACGCGCATTTCCCGCATCAGTGACTTGGGGTTGATCGAGATTTCACGAGAACGCGTGCGGGAAGACCTGCTCCGGACGCTCTCCGACGTTTGCTCCGATTGTGACGGTCGGGGCTATACCCGCTCTGCGCTCACGGTGGTGTACGATATTTTCCGCGACGTCCGCCGCATCGGACGAGCCGCCGGGCAACAAACCGTGGTCATCGGGGCCCATCCCCATATCGTCGAGATGCTGCAAGACACCGAGCCCGAAACGCTTGAGCAGCTTCAACGGGAATTTCAGTATCGGATCATGGTGAATGCCGACCCCCTGCTCCCTCTCGAACAATATGATATTGTGGTATTGGGCGAAGGCGCGGGAGTCGCCTAGCCGGCTGATGCCCATTCCATCCACGTCTTGTTTGTGGTTCTGCTGAACCATGGAATTGCTGGAAGCATGGCTGATCCTGCGATCAGTGAAAGGCGTCAGTGATGGGACGATCTGTGCGCTCGTCCGGCATTTTGGCGGGCCGAAGGAGGTGTTGGCCGCTTCGGCGTCCGAGTTGCGGCACGTGACCGGGTTGCGGCCTTCCGTTGTGACCGCGTTGCGAAAAGAGCCTGAGCCAAGTGTCGTGGCGCGCGTTCGGAAGGAAATGCGGCTGCTCGAAAAGGGCGAAAGCGGGATTGTCACGATCCTGGATGCCACCTATCCTCGCCGGCTGGCGATGATCCCCGATCCGCCGCCCTTGTTATACGTGCGCGGCACGTTGCCTGCGTCCGACGATTCCGCCGTTGCGATCGTGGGATCGAGAAAAGCCTCACCGGCGGGGGCGCTCATGACGCAGGAACTCAGCCAACACTTGGCCGGCATGGGGTTGACGATCGTGAGCGGGTTGGCACGGGGAGTCGACGCGGCAGCCCATCGAGGCGCGCTGGCGGCCAAGGGCACGACGATTGCCGTCATCGGGTGTGGAGTGGATCGAACGTATCCGCCCGAACATCAACACTTACGACGGGACATTGAAGGCCATGGCGCCGTGGTATCGGAATTGCCGCTTGGGACCCCGCCGCTGCCGCGCCATTTCCCGCGTCGCAACCGGATTATCAGCGGGTTGTCGTTAGGCGTGATCGTCTCGGAAGCCGATCAAAAAAGCGGCGCGTTGATCACGGCACGATTTGCGCTTGAGCAGAACCGTGAGGTCTTTGCCATTCCGGGTTCCGTCAAATACGGAAAACATCGAGGGGCTCATGGACTCATCAAACAAGGAGCCAAACTCGTTGAAGATGCCAGGGACGTCGTTGAAGAATTGCTCCCTCAGCTTGACGGCTCCTTGGTCGATCGAGTAAAGAATGCCGGTTTTCAGGAGACAGCCTCGCAACGCTTCACCTCCAAGGAACAACGCGTGCTGTCTCTTTTGCATGAAGACCCCGTGTCGATTGACGAGGTGTTAATGGAAGCGCCGTTTGATCGGGCCGAAGTGATGAGTCTGCTGCTCAGCCTGGAATTGCGGGGCTGTATTCGACAGGCGCCCGGTTCCTGTTACGTCAGGACGTCCTGCTGATGCCTGCCCGTACGTCCACCGCACCCGCAAAAAAGAAGGCGCGCTCCCGTGTGACCGAAGGAGCGGGCAAGACCTTGGTCATTACCGAGAAACCCTCGGTGGCCCGCGACATCACAAAAGCACTCGGTGGGTTTCAAAGCGATAAAAACTTTTTCGAGGGGCCGGCCCACGTCGTGACGTCGGCAGTCGGTCACATGCTCGAACTGGTTGCCCCTGAAGGCGTTGAAGTCGAGCGAGGGAAGTGGGCGCTCGCCAACCTCCCGGTGATTCCCGATCACTTTGAACTCAAACCGATACAGAAGAATGAATCGCAACTCAAACTCATCAAGAGACTTTACGCACGCAAGGATATTGGCAGGGTCATCAACGCCTGTGACGCCGGGCGCGAGGGTGAACTGATCTTTCATTACTTGATCCGCCATTTCAAGGGCTCAAAGCCGATCCAACGCCTGTGGTTGCAATCCATGACCCCGCAGGCGATACGCGAGGGCTTTGAGCGTCTTCGCGACGGTGAGACGTTGTTGCCCCTCCAGCGTGCCGCGGTGTGCCGCTCGGAGTCGGACTGGCTCATCGGGATCAATGCCACCCGGGCGATGACTGCGCTGAATTCGAGCGGTGGCGGGTTTTCACTGACGACGGTTGGGCGAGTGCAAACCCCGACACTCGCGATTCTTGTCGACCGCGAAAAAGAGATCCAGCACTTCGAGCCTCGCGAGTATTGGGAAGTCAAGGCCGCCTTCGCGATTGCCTCAGGGCGGTACGAAGGGCACTGGGTTGATCCGCAGTTGCAGTGCCGGGCAAAGCCGGGCGCGGCATCCGGTGAGGTCAAGGATCAACACGGCACCACAAAGCCTGAGCGCATCTGGGATAAGACCCGGGCCGAGGCCATCGTGGCCCACTGTGCGAACCGGGAGGGCGCCGTGTCCGAAACCACGAAGCCATCGAGCCAGCAGCCTCCGATGCTGTTTGACCTGACGTCGCTCCAGCGTGAAGCGAACCGGCGGTTCGGGTTTTCGGCGAAGGCGACGCTCGGCATCGCGCAGGCCCTCTATGAACGGCACAAGGTCCTGACCTACCCGCGCACCGATTCGCGGACGTTGCCCGAGGATTACCCGGACACGGCCAGGAACATTATGCAATCGCTGGGCGCGTCCAACGCCGGCCGGGACACCGCGTCGCCGGAGAACAAAGATGACCGGCCGATCAGCCACTGGGCCCGGCAGGTCCTTCAAAAAAACTTCATCAATGGGAACAATAAGCGCATCTTCAACAACGCCCAGGTGTCCGACCACTTTGCCATCATTCCGACCGGGGAGGCGCCGGGTAAACTGAAAGAACAGGAACAGCGCATCTACGAACTGGTCACGCGCTCGTTTATCGCGGCTTTCTACCCTCCGGCCCGCTTCGAAAACACCGTCCGCCGCACCGTCGTTGAAGGGGAGACCTTCGAAACCCGCGGGCGAGTGTTGATCGACAGCGGCTGGTTGCAGGTCATGGGGCGCAAGGAAAGCAATGAGACGCTGCCTCCGCTTTCGGGAACCGCCGGCGCCGAAACGGCCAGGGTGGTCGAGATCGACGTGGAAGGAAAGCACACCAAGGCGCCGCCGCGCTATAACGAGGCGACCCTGCTGTCCGCGATGGAAGGCGCGGGCAAACTGATGGAAGACGATGAACTGCGGGAAGCCTTGCAGGGTCGTGGTCTCGGCACGCCCGCGACGCGTGCTGCGATCATCGAGGAACTGATCCGCAACCGGTACATCCTGCGGGACGTCCGTGAGCTGATCCCGACGGCCAAGGCCACGACGCTCCTCAGGTTGTTACGCGCCCTCAAGATTGACGAATTGACCACGGCCGAATTGACCGGCGAGTGGGAAAAGAAACTGAAGCAGATTGAAAGCGACCAGTTCTCCTCCGAAGAGTTTATGCGGCACATTCGCAGGATGACGTCCGATATCGTCGAGGCCGCCCGGCAGTGCGACGTCGACCAGATTGACGACGAATACGCCGTGCTCGCCGAGCCCTGTCCCAAGTGCGGCAAGGGGACGGTGCGGGAGAACTATCGCAAGTTTGTGTGCGAAAGCTGTGATTTCTCGATTTGGAAATCCATCGCCGGGCGCGAGTTGTCACCCAACGAGGTGGCCGTCCTGTTGCGTGACCGTCGCCTCGGTCCCCTGAACGGGTTCCGCAGTCGTCTCGGCCGGGAATTTTCCGCCGAGTTGGTCATCAAGGACGATTTCACCGCGGCGTTTGATTTTGGCGACACCGCCGGGGATGACGACGTTGATCCGCAGACCGCGGACCAGGTCGGTCCCTGCCCCAAATGCACCGCGCCGGTGCTTGATACGCCGAGACGGTACGTCTGTCGCAGCGGACTCGGTGATCAACCGGCTTGTGATTTCAAAATCAGCCGGCAAATTTTGAACCGCCCGATTGATGCAGGTGAAGTGCGACAGTTGTTGGACAAAGGGAAAACCGATCTCCTGCAAGGGTTCGTGTCGAAGAAGAACAGGCGCAAGTTTGCCGCCCATCTCACGCTCGACGCCGGTTCCGGTAAATTGGGTTTCGAGTTCGCCCCGCGCAAGAACGACGTGAACGGCGACGGCAAGAACAAACGATTCGGAAGAAAGAAGGCCGCGCGAAGCTTCGGCGCGTGACTACGAGCCCACGGCGGGTTTCATGCGTGGTGACGATTCGACAAATTTGAACGGTTCATCTTGTTTGAGAATCACGTCCTCGGTAATCACCACTTCCTTGACCCCGGTTTGCGAGGGAATCTCGTACATAATATCGAGCATGACCTCTTCCATGATCGCGCGAAGTCCCCGTGCCCCGGTTTTTTGCGCATAGGCTTTTCTGGCGACGGCATGGAGGGCCCCATCCGTAAATTTCAGTTTCACGTTGTCCAAGGACAACAGCTTTTGATATTGCTTGGTTAAGGCGTTCCTGGGTTCGGTTAAAATCCGGACCAACGCGTGTTCATCCAACTCCTCCAGCGTCGTCACCACCGGCAATCGCCCGATGAATTCGGGGATCAATCCGTATTGAAGTAAGTCTTCCGGTTGGATGTGGGCCAGCAGGGACGCGGAGCGTTCCTGCGGCGAGGCGGACCGGTCCGATTTGAAGCCCATGCGGTTTCGGTTCAACCGTCGTTCGACAATGGGTTCAAGTCCGACAAACGCCCCGCCACAAATGACCAGGATATTCTTGGTGTCCACCTGGATGAATTCCTGGTGGGGATGTTTCCGGCCGCCTTGCGGCGGCACGTTGGCCACCGTGCCTTCGATGAGTTTCAGCAGGGCTTGCTGCACGCCTTCCCCCGACACGTCGCGGGTAATGGAGGGGCTGTCGGCCTTCCGCGTGATCTTGTCGATCTCATCGATATAAATGATGCCGCGTTCGGCGCGTTCGACTTCATAATCCGCGGCTTGCAGCAATTTCAGGATAATGTTCTCGACGTCTTCCCCGACGTACCCCGCTTCAGTCAGGGTAGTGGCATCGGCCAGGGTAAACGGGACGTCCAGGTAATCGGCCAGGGTTTGAGCGAATAGCGTCTTCCCGGTTCCCGTCGGCCCAATCATCAGAATGTTGCCTTTTTGGAGCTCGACGTCTCCGGTTTCATTCGCGGCGATGCGTTTATAGTGGTTATGCACGGCGACTGAGAGAATCTTTTTGGCGCGGGCCTGGTCGATGATATATTGATCCAGGTGGCGGTTGATCTCGACGGGTTTGCGAAGCTTGGAGGAAAGGGCTTCTTTGGCCTCTTGCCATTCCTCGGCCATGATTTCGTTGCAGAGGCCCACGCATTCGTCGCAGATGTAGACGGTGGGTCCCGCAATCAGTTTGCGCACCTGATCGCGGCTTTTTCCACAGAACGAACACCGTAGATTCTCGTCCGATTTGAGTTGTTTGGTCATGAGGTACTCGGCGTTCAGCGGTCAGGCGCCGTTCGAGCCGGCCGTTTCCTTTTCCGACGCCCTGACAATGACTTCATCGATCAGACCGTAATTCTTGGCTTCCGTGCCAGACATGAAATAATCCCGCTCGGTATCCTGGCTGATTTTGTCCAGCGACTGACCCGTGTGTTCCGCCATGATCTGGTTGAGCCGTTCGCGGATTTTCAGGATCTCGCGCGCGTGAATGTCGATCTCCGTCGCTTGTCCCTGAAATCCTCCCATGGGTTGGTGAATCATCACCCGGGCGTTGGGCAGGGCATACCGTTTGCCTTTGGTGCCCGCCGTCAGGAGCAGGGCACCCATGCTGGCGGCCTGGCCCAGACAAATGGTCGTAATCGGCGGTTTCACGTATTGCATGGTATCGTAAATGCCCAGGCCCGCGGTCACGCTCCCGCCCGGGGAATTAATATAGAGGTTGATGTCTTTTTCCGGATCTTCGGCTTCCAGGAACAGCAATTGCGCGATGATGAGGTTGGAGAACACGTCGTCGATAGGCGCGCCGAGGAAGATAATGCGGTCCTTCAACAAGCGGGAGTAAATATCGTACGCCCGTTCGCCGCGGTTCGTACTCTCAATAACCATTGGAATTAACATACGGTTGTACCCTTTCTGTGCCAAACGGGTTTGCGGGGCGCCTTACCCCTGAATCACCGCAAATTGATAAACCAATTGAAGCGCCTTTTCAGCCCGGATGCGATCCTCGAACTCCTGAAGCGAACTGTCCCCTCCCGATTCCACCATCTTGCGGATGTCATCCAGTGGAACCTGAAGCCCTTTGGCAAGCTTGGTGAATTCCTGCTCGATCTCCTGTTCGCTGACGGAAATCCCTTCCTTGTCCGCAATGGCTTCCAGGACCAACGCGAGCTTGACCCGTTTCTGCGCTCCCGGCGCCACCTCCTGTTGGATGCGTTTCGCGTGCTCTTCCATTTGGATTTGATCATCCATTGAGAACTTCCCGCCCTTTTTCCGTTGCTCTTCCATGACGCGTTGTCGAACCAGCGTACGAATTTCACGTTCGACCAGGGTCTCGGGCAGATCGAAGTGATGCATGGCCAACAGGCGTTCCATGATCTGATCCTTATAGCCTTCTTCGATATCCCGTTTGAGGACCGACTCCAATTCGGAACGAATCATGTCCTTGAGCGCATCGAGGTTCTCATACTCCCCGCAATCTTTGGCAAATTCATCATCCAGCGGAGGGAGAATTTTCTGCTTCACGCCAAGAATGGAGAGATGAAACGTCACGACTTTGCCGGCCAGCCGGGCATCCGGATGTGTGGCGGCATATTCCTGCTGAAGTTCCGCGCGGCCGCCTTCCTGTTTTCCCACCAGCGCGTCGTCGATGACGAGACCCAGCACGGGCTCCTGAGACCCCACCTTGTGGAGGTGCCCTTCTTTTTTCGAACCTTCCACCGGCTTGCCGTCGACCTCGCCTTCGATCGTCACGACGGCATACAGCCCCTCAGCCAGGAGGGTGCCGGCAGGGGCGGCGTCGAGCTTGGCCTGTTGTTCTCGAAACCGGTCCAGGGCTTTATCCACGTCCTCGTCGGCAATGGTCCGGGAATCGGGTTTCAGGGCAATGGGGTTGGGCGGACGATAATCGCGTAATTCAATCGGAGGCTTGATTTCCACGGTAGCGGTAAAAGTCAGCGACGTGTTTCGGTGAGCCTTCATCCGCTCCATGGGAGAAATTTCAACCAACACGGGTGCCACGCCGGCTTCTTGAATCGCCTTCTGGTAGTAAATCGGCACCAGGCGCTGAATGACGTCCTGTTCGACGGCCTTCGCGTAGCGTTTTTCCAACATGGCGACCGGCGCCTTGCCGGGCCGGAAGCCCGGGACGCGCGCCTGGCGTTTCAGGTCGGTGTACACCCGGTCGAATTCCTGGTTGACGGCGTCTTCCGGCACTTCGATTTTAAGCGCGCGCTTAACCGGTCCTAATTCCGTGACTTCCAGTTTCACATCGAGTCCGTTCGTTGATGAAAGACAGCGGGGAATGGTGCGAGAGGGGGGATTTGAACCCCCACGGTCTCCCACGAGATCCTAAGTCTCGCGCGTCTGCCAGTTCCGCCACTCTCGCGTCTCTGAATCGTTTCTTTCCCCGTGAGCACTCGAAACCGGGCAGCTAAAGCCCAAAGGCCACACGTGTACCCGTTGTTGCTATTTACCCATACAGGTACGTGAGGTGTCAACGCCTGTACTGTCGCCCTGAACGCCGGGTCTAAGCCTTCCGCTTCTTGCCAGAAACCAATGGAGTAAGCTAAGGTGTTCCGGATGGATCTCAAAAAACTGTACCTGAATATTTACGAGCAGTTCATCCAAACGCGCGAGTCCCACAAGGGGTTCAATTTTCAAGAGGAACCGCTTAAAAGCGTGGCGCCCAAAGCGGTGTCGTTTAAGGATCGCGTCAAGTGGTGGACCCTTGACCGGCCCAGCCGGTTGAAGAAGATTGCGCAGGAACGGGACCGCCAACAGCAGGAGATTCTCACCCTCAAGCAAAAGCCTGTCTCCGATCCCCGATTACAGATGTCGAGGACAGGCTCTGATCCAGGATCATCAGGCTAATCGGCTTTCACTTCACTCGACGGCTCATGTCGGAGTTCGTCCCAGCGACTCTTCAACTGTATCGTCAAGCCCTCTTTGCGACGTGGCGGTCGCTGACCAGAAGCTGGCTGCTCGTCCCGGCGGTCATGATCCTGGCCGTGCTCATGTACGCGGCTACCGGATTGGCCATGGGGCTCGGCATGTTGGGCGGCTTGTTGCTGGGCGTGGCCAACGCGTTTGTGGTCGGAGTGTTTCTGGGATTACTCGAACAGGCCGTGACGGGCGCGCGACCCATGGTGTGGAGCGACCTGTGGGACGTGGCCGGCAGCTATTTCTGGGACGTGATCACGGTCGGCTTTATCGTGTGGGTCCCCCTGCAAATTCTCGAACTCGGCATGCAAGCCAATCCGTATGGGCCGGTGATCGTTTCAGCCGTTTTCCTGCTCCTGTTTATTTTGCTCAATCCCGTTCCCGAATTGATTTACCAGAGCCGTGCCGGTGCCTCCCTTGAAATTCTCAAAGACAGTTACGAATTCGTCCTGGAAAATTGGATTGAATGGTTTCTCCCCCTGGTCGTGATCCTGGCGCCGTTCGGGTTGTCCTTTTTCTTTTCGATTTCGAGCCGGAGCGGCCGGTTGATCGGCTTGGATTTTTTTCAACTCCTGGCATTACCCTTCGCCGTGTTGAGCCAGTGGTTCCAGGCTCTCGGACTGTCCTCCTCAACGGCCATGATCCTGGTGCTGTGCCTGACGCCCCTCTCGGCGGTCCTGATGATGCTCTTTCGCGGCCATCTCTATAAGGCGCTGACCAGTTCCTCCCGGCGACAACGATTATTTCAGCGACGCCAATCCTCTGGTCACTGAGGGGACTTTTGTGTTCCCCTCCTCATCCCTCTCCCCTCTTGGTGGGTGTATAGACCGGAGACATGGTTAACGGGTGTTCGGGGACATGGTTGACACATTGTGCCTTATGGGTCGGGGTGAGGGAAGTTTTCTTGTTGGTCCGTAAAACCCATGCTAAGATGGCACCCTTCGTCGTGCGGAGAGGTGCGAGAGTGGCCGAATCGGCGTGCCTGGAGAGCACGTGTGCTGGCAACGGCACCGTGGGTTCGAATCCCACCCTCTCCGCCATGACGTCAAGAGCGATTAAATTGAGCGTGGAGCGAGAATGTTAACCAAAGGCTCGAGAAGAGGGTGGGATTCGAACAGGGGGTTTTGAAGGGGGTGTGCCCCCTTCATGGGGTGACCGGAGCAAAGCAGAGGCGCGAGGGGGCGTGGCCCCCTAGCGGGAGCGGGGCAGGACTCGCCCTGCGACTTCGAATTCCCACCCTCTCCGCCATTTACACAGTCTCACGTAGTCTTCCCTAGTCCACGGTGTCCCAACCTGTTTCATCATAACCACTTAGTAAACTGGTTCGCGAGAACGGGATCCAAGGCGTGCCCCATGCCATTGCCCGGGCGTGTTTCCGGTCGTGGTGTGCGGACGTGAACGTGTCACGAGAAGTGGCCGAGTGCTTGAATGCCTCCTGGTTCTTATCGATGCACGACGCCAGAGACCGGATTGAACATTGGAGGCAGGACTATAATACCGCGCGGCCGCACTCGGCGCTCGGTAATTTGACGCCGAGGGCCTTCGCGCGCCAAGCTCACGAGTGACGGTCTCCCCAAAAACTAAGCCACAAAGGAGGCGATTTCTGGCAGACTATGATCCGAGGAGGAGGTCTGACGATGAAACGCACGCGGTATTCAGTGGAACAGATTGTGGCGGCGGTGAAGCAACACGACATGGGACTGCCAGTGGGGGACAGTGCCCGCAAGCTGGGCATTGCGGAGCAGACGTTCTATCGCTGGAAGAAGCAGGATGGCGGCTTGGAGGCCACCGAGGTGCGGGCACGCAGGCAATTGCGGGAGGAGAAGACCAAACTGAAGAACCTGGTGGCGGCACTCAGCCTGGACAAGGTGATGCTGCAGGAGATTGCAGCAAAAAAGTGGTGAGCGCACCAGAGCGCCGGGCTGTGGTGCACTATCTCTGCGGGCAGTATGGGATCAGCGAACGGCATGCGTGTGGGGTGGTGCGGGTAGCCCGGGCGACCGTGCGGTACCAAGCGAGGCGGCCGTCCCAAGCGGCACTACGGCAACGTCTTCGCGACCTGGCTGCGAGCCGCGTTCGCTATGGGTACAAACGGATCCATGTCTTGTTAAGGCGGGAAGGGCACCAGGTGAACCACAAGCGCGTGTATCGCTTGTATGATCTGGAAGGGTTGCAATTGCGGGTCCGACGACCTCACCGGTCTCTCAAGAACCTCACGCCCTTGCAGTACAAGGCGCAATGGCACACACAGCGGTCAGAAAATCGCTAATCCCGTGGACTAAAAATTGGGGACCCTTCAGATGCCAGAAAAATCGCCTAGATGCTGGACCAACTCCGGGGGCAGGTCCAAGATGGTGGTATCTGATTAAGAGATTGCTCCTCTTGTGTTAGTAACGACCAAAGGAGTTTAAATATGCATAGAGCCACACATATTAGGCCCGCTGTTCGTTTAAATAAGGCTTGGTTGATTACATGGATGGATACGGAGCCATGGGCGCGGCCGGACGACTGGCGCAGTATCATGGCGATTATCAGTGGCAATCGTTCGGAAAAATTCATCAAAGAGGTGGTGTGGCTGCTTGATGTGCGGGCGAAAAAATCTGCCTATCATATGGCATATTACGCAAATCGCCGACAACAATATGGCCTTCCGGTTCACTTCGGTGCAGGGCTCAGGCTTAGTGGTTCAAATGCATGGTTATATGCCAGAATAGTAACTAATTTATCGGTGACAAATGACGGGGTTAATGAAACGTTACAGTGGGTTGAGCCGGATTATTATAGGAACAACTCGGATACTTATCAGATTGAACTTGTTGGGCAAGTGAGGCACCGGGCGGTAACAAGAAGCGCAGAAGAAAAAATCGGTGGGGAACCTTATCATCGATGGATTGAAAGAATCAATCTTGAGAAAAGGTTGGGTAGGTCAAGTTAGCGTAGCGTACTCCGACAGCAGCAGCAGGTTTCGTCTGAATTCTTACAGCAGGGGAGGACAGGATGAAGCGCACCTTTAGAGTGACAGCGGTGTGGGATGCTGAAGCAAAGGTCTTCTATTCTCAAAGCGATATCGAGGGTTTGCATATCGAGGCCACTGACCTTGATGAATTTGAAGAAATCATGATGGATGTAGCGCCTGAATTGATTATCGCCAATCATCGGACTGCCCCTGAGATTGCCGAGCATTCTTTCAAGGAGCTGATCCCGGCTATTCTGTGGCAGCGTCCGGAGACAGAAAAGGCGGTTGTATAATTTGGCAGAAGATTTCTACAACACGGTCACGAAAGAAATTTCAAAACTCGGGTTTGCGTATTGGAAAAACGCAAAAGGCTCGCACGAAAAATGGAAACGTCTGGGGAACGGCAAAATTTTGCTGGTTCCACGTAATCTCAAGAGTCGCCATACGGCAAACGGCATTCTAAGAGATGCCGGAAGCGCGAAGAAGATCTGATTTCGTTACTCCTCCTGAAACAGCAACTTGGACGGGCCGCAGTAGAATTCGAGAAAGGTCGACCTGCGGGCTGCTTTCTCTTCTCATGGAAAGAGAGAAGGAAAGTGCGGGGAAAATTTCAACTGGAACGAACCAATGAGTGTTCACGATATTTCTTCCGACATCCGCACGGGCGATTTCTTTTATACCATTGACATGGGCTTCCTGAATCGCCGCCTCTGCATTTCGGTCCTTCCTAGAATGCTACAGGACCACTACATTCAAAACCAAAAGCCAGGCAACGATCCCATGACCGTCCATGCAAACTATCGTTTATTGAGCAATATGCTATTAGATGCCTGTCGACAATTGAGCGTTCCAGCGCTACTCAAAGCGCTAGAGCTAGGAGAACAGACGCATCTCTTCCTGAGCACGCAGCGCTTAACTCCCTGCGAGGACATATTTGAATCATCACGCGTAGACCATTTAGTTGAGTTAGATATAGATTTTGGCAAGCCTATTCATATCACCTATCACACAGAGCATCTTGTGAGTACGACCGGTAAGGAAAGACTCGCCAAAGGTACGGACCAGTCAATTGTCGGTTTGCTTCATAACAAGCCTGATCGTTTCGAGATCGAACCACTTGTGATTGGCACGCCGTTGCTTGATCATCCTTGCAACGGAGATGCAAACCGGTATTTGACGTGGAACGCCTCCCGTAATGGCTGTTATGGCGAGATTTTGCCTGAAGATATCGCTGAATTTTCAAAAATGGTCGAAGTCCAGGTTTCCGATGCTGACGAGTGGATGGACGTAATGAAGAAAATGCCGGAGGAAAAGATAAAACAATTTTTTGCTGGGCTGTTCGGTGAGCCAACCAAAAAGGATTGGGGTGGCGAGTCCAATGACCATTTTTCTGCTAACGTAACGGTGGCTGATCACAGGAGGACTGCTGCTTTTTTGCTGAAAGGTCCATGTGGGGGAAAGCTGTTCAGGGGAATGACTCTCGATATGTGTGGAAAACGTGCTGACCAAGTACTTCGACTAACGGAATCAGACGCGGAAATTTCAATCGTCCAACATTGTCATTCAATTGGCGAAGACATCAGGAAAACGCTTCGAAGCTTGACGGTAGCTCCAAGTGGCAGTGTAAGTGGAATCGCAAGAAAATACTGCCTGATTGACGGCCATGCTACTTACCGAATCCTTAAGGCCTATGGCTGTTTGAAAAAGGAGAAAGGTGGCTGAAATTGTTATTGAAAGGCGAGCCGAACCAGAATGCCTACATCGAACGCTTTAATCGCACTTTCCGCCATGATGTGCTGGATGCTTACGTGTTTGAGTCACTCCGGCAGGTACGAGAAATCACGCGCTATTGGATCACAGCCTACAATGAGGACCGCCCTCATCACAGCTTGGGCAGCATACCCCCTGCCGTGTCCCGACGACAGGGTGAACAGGCGAGACACCCTACTCTAGAATGGTCGCCTTGACGGGGAAGCTTACGGGCCGTCTACAATCATCCAATCGAATATTCGTCCAAATCTGCCGGCTTGGTCATGAATGACCGGCAGAGTCTGGGACCGAACCACCACACGCCATCGCTCACCCCATCGTGTGCCCCATTCGCTCGCCGTCCCTTGTGGGTCGGCGTCCATCAGGAGCACCCGCGCGTCGGTTTCCGCCAGGGCCATGGCTGTCCCGATGGCCAGTGTGGTTTTTCCGGTTCCGCCTTTTTGATGGATGAATCCGATGGTCCGCATTGCCCACCTTATTCGTCTTTCCCTGTACCCAACTCGTCTTTCATGACCAGTG
>JAJDZI010000106.1 GCA_022824735.1 Nitrospirales bacterium | reverse complement strand
CCGCGGATATCCTGAACGAATTGGCTCGCCTCTCTCACTTCCTGTTTAGTGCCTCCCAGGAGCGGCTGTGCTTTTGCGCTGTGCGCATAGATCGCCTTGTCGAAATCCATTTGTTCGATTTCTTTCAGGGACCGCTCCCATTCCTTGATGTTGAAATCCGGCACAATGTTGAACAGGGCCGCGTGCGGATCGACCGGGTCGGCAATATAGGCGATTTTTTCTTTGGGCAGGAGAAAGACGGTCATGCCCAGCCCACGATTCATGCCCAGGTAATGCAATTCCAATACGGTACTGCCCAAGGTGAGTTCTTTTCAGCGAGGAGCCGAGGCGTTGCAGAAAAGTAGCTTATACGCTACTATATCATATGTCCCGAGTACGACCTCGACAAATCGTCGCGTACGTGGCAGCCGATGGTCGTACACCATTTGCGGATTGGTTACGCAGGCTGACTGACCAGAAAGCACGAAATAGCATCCGCGTCAGGATAGCACGGCTCCGCTTGGGCAACCTAGGGGATTACAAATCCGTCGGCAGCGGGGTTTTAGAGCTACGTATCGATGTCGGGCCAGGCTACAGAGTGTATATCGGACAGGACGGCTCCCGGTTAGTCCTCCTGTTGTGCGGAGGAACGAAACTGGGCCAGGCAGCAGATATCAGAAAGGCGCAAGAATATTGGGCTGACTACATGGAGAGATAAGCATATGCCAAAGCGTACTGTTCCCTACGAAGAGATCCTCGCTCGCGACCTCCAAGATCCTGAAGAAGCGGCAGCGTATTTGAACGCGGCCTTGGAGGGCGCATCCGAAAACGGGGCAGATGTTTTCCTGTTGGCCCTGCGCGACGTCGCAAAGGCCCGAGGCATGAGACAACTCGCTCAGGATACGCAACTGAGCCGTGAGAGCTTGTATCGAACGTTGTCCCGCAAGGGCAATCCGCGCTTTTCCACCCTTGAGACCGTGTTGGAGAGCGTCGGGCTGAAGCTTGCCGTAGAGGTCAAGCCCCTTGCTTAGCATGGATGCGCATTCGGGAAGTCGGGAAGTCATAAGCAGGTAATGCCGGATGCCGCTTCGCTCATCCGGCCTACGGGTTTGGTCGCCAGGGGAATGGGCCCATTGAGTCATCCAGGAGAATGCACCACACGTTCATGGGTAACCATTCTTCATACATCCGCCAGTCCTTATATTGAGGCAGCTTCACGGCATTGGGGATCTCCATCCAGTTCATCCCTTTCTCAAATTCCGCGTAAATGGCCCCGCGGATATCCTGAACGAATTGAATATACTCCCTCACTTCCCGTTACGGGATGCGAAGGGTGCGGCTCGGATGCTTGACCCGGCATCGCAAAAAGATTAACTTGAGTTAAACTTCAGGGGGGGGGTAATCCGATGCCAGAGATGATCAGTGCGAAACAACTTCGGGAGCGGTTGCATGATGTTGTTGAAAAAGTACGGCATGGGAAACGCTTTACCGTTTTGTATAGAAGTCGCCCGGCTTTTGACATCGTCCCGGTTGACAGTCCCCCGCTCGACAGCATCCCGCTGGAATCGGATACGCTGTACCAGGCTCAGGCTGTTGGTGCGTCCGAATCGGGAGATGCGGCTGCGCGGCATGACGAGGTGCTGTACCAGTGAGGCATATGTTTGTTGATACAGCCGCATGGGTCGCGGTTGCGGATAGCCGCGACAAGGCGGGGTCAGCCGTGCGGGAAGCCCGGGATGAGTGGTTGGCGGCCGGCGGCATGTTGACGACAACGGACTATGTGATCGACGAAACGCTGACCACGATCCGGTTCCGCCTCGGGCTCGACGCCGCTGAAGCGTGGTGGCTGCAAATCGAAGGCTCGGCTCGACTACGGATCGAGTCCATTGACGAGCGGCGAAGAGACCGGGCGCGGGCGCTTTTTTTCCGCTATCGGGACAAGGATTTTTCCTTTACCGATTGTTGTAGTTTCGTCGTGATGAAAGAATTACAGATTCGTCGGGCATTGACGCTGGACTCCCACTTCCGGCAAATGCGCTTTGAAGTCGTCCCATAAGTATCGGCATGAAAACCGCAAACCGGCATGGTTGGGGAATGAGGCAACAGGTTGGCCTGTATGCGGCACCCGCGTTGGCGTTCCTGGTGTATCTCAACCCCTTTTCCAGTCTGCCTCCTTCGGCACATATTCTCTCGGCCATCTTGGTATGGGTCGTGGTCAGTTGGGCCACGGAAGCCATTCCCCTGGCCATGACGTCATTGATCGGCGCGGCGTTGTGTATTGCCATGGGGTTGGGGTCGGCCAAGGACGTGCTGGCGACGTTTGCCCATCCGATCGTTTTTCTCTTTATCGGCAGTTTCTTTTTAGCCGAAGCCTTTGTGGTGCATGGGTTGGATCGCCGTTTTGCCGTCTGGTTGTTGTCCCGAACGTGGATCGCAGCCAAGCCGATGAGAATATTCGCGGCCATGGGATTGGCCACCGCCTTCCTGTCCATGTGGATCAGCAACACGGCGGCCGTGGCGATTATGGTGCCGATTGCGCTTGGCCTGCTCTCGACGATCCGCGGGATCCGGGAAGAGCCGGGATCCCATGAGCCCGGGGTGCTTCTGTTGCTGGCTTATGGCTCCGCGGCCGGAGGGATTACCACGATGATCGGCACGCCGCCTAATCTCATTGGCGTGGGTTTGCTTTCCCAACAGGCGGGTATTTCCATCTCGTTTTTCGATTGGATGGCCATCGGTCTTCCGCTGGCAGGTGTGCTCTGGTTGGGCATTGCCACCGTGCTTTTTTGGCTTCATCCGTTGCCCAAAACGCTCCCGGACCCGGACAGGCATCTTCAGAGTCTTCGCCGGCAACAGGCAGGCTGGACACAAGGCCAAAAAAATACCTGTCTCGCGTTGCTGTTGGCCGTCGCGTGTTGGATCGGTCCAGGAATACTGGGGATCGTGTTGGGGCGGGATGCCGATCTGGTGACGTTCATCAATGCCCGTCTTCCCAAGGAAATGGTGCCGATTTTTGCGGCGGGACTGCTGTTTGTGTTGCCCATCGATTTCAAGGCCGGGGAATTTACGTTGAAATGGACTCAGGCCGCGAACATTAACTGGGGCACGATCCTGTTATTCGGCGGAGGCTTGACGTTTGGACACCTGATGGTGCAAACCCACCTCGCCGAGATTATCGGAGAAAGTCTGGTGGCGCTGTTTGGGAGCAACACATTGTGGACCTTGACGGCCGTTGCTATTGGCATGGCGTTGATGATCACGGAGGTTGCTTCGAATACCGCGTCGACCAGCATGCTCGTTCCCGTGGTTATCTCCATTGCCACCGCAGCCGGGGTCTCTCCGGTTCCCCCGACCTTGGGGATTTGTTTGGGGGCCAGCCTCGCGTTTATGATGCCGGTCGCGACCGCGCCGAATGCGATTGTCTACGGCACGGGATTCATCCCGCTTCCGAACATGTTGAGAGCCGGGGTGTTGTTGAATATCATCGGAGCCGTCCTCGTCTGGTTGACCCTTCGGCTCCTGTGTCCGTTGATGGGGTTCGCGTGAACGAGAAGCCGGCACGCCACATTATCGAAGGGTAAGGACCGTGTCGCGAATGAGTCATATTGTCGTGGTGGGCGTTCCTGCGGGGAAGTCCTTTGAGATCCAGCGGGATGGGATAGGCGTTCGCGTGGTGGCGGTGGATAATCTCCAGCAGGTCAAGCAAGAGGCTCAAAAAGTGCCAATCGATGGAGTCGTGCTTTCGGAAAAGACGGCGAAGGAAGGCCTCAGTGACTTGCCACACGTCATCGACGTATCGAAGACCTTGATCATCTCGGGACCACCTTCCCTTCAAGCGGCTTTGGATACCATGAAATGGCTTCTCGGTAAATTTGATAAGAGGGAAGCTAAGCGCGGATTACAGGCATTCCCGGGTTTAACGCTCGAAGATTACGTCGAGTTGAAGTTCGGCGAGTTTGTGCACACCATGAAGGCGAGTTCGGCCAAAGGATTGCACGTGACCCTCATCCAGGCCGTGGAACGACCGTTGATCCAACATGCCCTTCATGAAACGAATGGCAACCAAATTCAAGCCGCGAAGCTTCTCGGCATGAATCGAAACACCCTGCGCAAGAAAATCACGGAATACCACATACCCATGCCCCGTCGTTCCCGCCAACAGGCGGAGTCCTCCTGACCGCCTTTGCTTGGGCTCTCACAGCAGATGTCGAGAATCCTCTGTGTCTGTATCAACTCCCCGCGTATGTGTATGACTATCCGCCGTCAATAGTGCCGATTCGATCTATTCACTTGACAATCATTACTTTCATGCTAGAGTTGCGTTTCTACCAAATAAAAGGAATTTAAGAGATGATAAAGGAAGATAAAGGAACTTCTGATATCCTGACACGAGCCGAGGCTGCGGCATTTATTCGCGTGAGTGAGAAGACGCTTGGGGAGATGGCTCGGACCCGACGGATTCCATCACAGAAGGTAGGGAGGGAGTGGCGCTTTTTGCGTAGCGCACTTGAAAATTGGCTGGTTGGAATAGGCGTTCGAGATGAGAATAGACTGATGGAAGCTACTGCCCACGGGCAACCGGCCGTTGCCGAAGCGGTGGTGCAATACCAACTGCCGATCTCGGACTTTCGCGATACAGCCTTTTCCGAAAATCACGACCGGACCCTGCATCGTTGGACCCCTTGGATCGCTGGGTTTTCCGGATCGTTTGTCGCTGGGGTGCTCGAAGGCGTGAGACGTGAGCGCCATCGGTTGCGGGTTTTGGACCCGTTTGCCGGCGTCGGCACGACGTTGATCGAAGCCCTCAAATATGATTGCGATGCGACCGGATTTGAGATCAATCCGTACGCGGCGTTGGCGTGTAAAGCAAAGGCCCAGGCTGCTCACTACGATACGGACATGCTGGCAACGACGCTCGACCGCTTCGAAGAATACGGTGAAGAAAAACTGTCGTTTGACGAAAGAGTTGCCTCTCTTCCTCCCAAGGGGTTTTCGAGCCGTGTCCCGTTTTTCAGCCCGGAGGTGGAGCAGCAAGTTCTGGTGTGTCAGGATTTTATTACGCAAGAAACGACGGATTGGGTCACGGAATTGTTTCGGGTGGCCTTTGGAGCCGTCATGGTGAGTTTCTCGAACTACTCGTACGAACCAAGCCTTGGAACGCGGGCTGGTGCCGGAAAGCCCAACATCGATCATGCCGATGTATTCAGCATTGTGAAACGCAAGTTGCGCGAAATCCACGAGGATATCGTCACGTTCCAAGGGTGGATGCGCAAACACAAGCGGACTCCGTATGCAACGGTGTATCCTTTGTCGTATTTGGAACATGCCCGGCGGGTCAGACCGAACAGTATCGACGTGCTCATTACCTCGCCTCCGTATCTCAACAACTACCATTATATTCGCAACACGAGGCCGCATCTGTTCTGGCTCGGAATGGTACAGACCTCATCAGATCTGAAGACAATCGAACATAAGAGCTTCGGTCAATTTTGGCAGACGGTTCGGTCCGGACCGGAAGTTGCGTTACGGCCACACCTGCCCCATTTAGCCGAACAACTCGAAGATCTCAGGACACGCCACGCGGAGAAAGGTGCCTATGGCGGGCGCGGGTGGGCGAACTACGCCGCGACCTACTTTAACGATTGTCAACTCTTCTGCGCGCTCACGCGGACCCGCATGCGGCCTGGAGGGAAGGTCGTCGTTGTCATCGGCAACAACATTCTGCAAGGCATAGAGTTTCAAACGGACAAGCTGTTTGCCGAAATTGCGAAACAGGAGGGTTTTGAGATCGTCGCTTTACACGAGGTGCGCAAGAAGCGCACGGGCAACAGCATCGTGAATTCGTCAGTCAGGAACGGGACAGTGACCCAGCGAACGCGATTATATGAAACCGCGGTTGAACTCCGAGCGCCTTGAGTTATCTCGCCTGTGCGTCAATCAGCCGAACGATCTCCTCTACCGTCTCAGTGGCTTTGAGTTTCACCGCCCACGAGCGTCCCGGATGGATAATATCCCAGTGAGGACGGCGCATATTACGGCGGCCACTCCCGGGATCATGATTGCCGAAGCCATCAATTACGGTATTCCACACCGGTTGGAAATGATCGATGAGAAATCTTTCCGCTAACGTGATCCATACCGGTACCACAACCAGATAGCGAGCCTGAAACTCGGCCAGGTCGAGATTCTTGGCCTGTTCGATGGATTTGGCGTGATCGTGTAAACGCCGATAGAGTTCGGCGCTTGAATCGGACTCTACCCGGCGGCTGCCTTTTCTGGCACCAGTCGGGACAGCTTTGCCGACATAGATCGGTTTATGCAAATCCGATGAGGAAATGTGCGAATAGAAGGGAAGAGAACCCGTGTAATAAAGTGCGTACACGCCGGAACCGGAAAATTTCTCCGTGGGCGGCAGCGCGGTAGAGGCCGATTCCAGAAGGGCAGCTACTACACTGCGGGCCAGGTTTTCATAATCGAGTGGGTCGTATGCTTTCGTCATGGTCGTTCGGATACGGATGTGGTGGAATTGCATTAAAGACAAGCTGGACTTGCCAAAAACGGTATCCAGTGTTCGTACGAATGTCAAACAATGCTTCAGTACACCGCAGGAGCTTCCACCAGCTTTATATATCGGGGGATTATACAAATCCTGATAGTGTCTCAGTTTGGAATTACCGCCTTTTTTAACAATTAGAAACCACCAAGGAGAATAGTATGAATTGGGAAATATCCAAGGATGATAACCCGGGCAAATGTACTCGATACAAAGCAGGCCTCGCTCACCTGTTCAATTTCATTCAAGACTTCGCCAACACCGTGACTCTCATTGAAAGGGAAATCAAATGCCATGGCCTCAAGTACAACAGCCATAATGTTGTGCCAAAAAGTAATGGCCGCATCCACCAACATATGTGGAGGTCCATGAAATCGGTCTCTCATTTCAATCTCGGCATTTCTTTAGAGTTAATGCTTAAATTCCTCCTAGAATGCAACAACAAAAGTTACAAACATAATCACAAGTTGGTTTGTCTTCTCAAAACCCTTCCATCGCCCATTCAAGAACAGCTTAATATTACGTTTCAAGACTGCAAAACCGCGTACCCTGGATGTGAACTTGTTGCGTTTCTTATTACCAAGACTAGTCCTTCAGAAGACCCAGCTGAACCATCCACCCGGGAACCTAAAACCCTAGAAGACTTTTTTGAGTATTTTGATAGAGAAGTTAAACTCGAAACCAAGCGATACGCGTACGAACAACTTAAGGAAAGCGCGTGGTGCCATTACCTCGGCGACCTCTCCGCATTCATTGACTTGATTGATCGTGTGCTGGGAGATGTTGAGAAATACATCATCCCAAAGGATTGAACGGAGTCCGGTACTGATAAATTCAAACTGAGACATTACCCAAACCTGGATTTCTTGACAGGATACGTAATGCTCCTCTAGCATACTCCGTTTGTGATAGGCGCGTAGCTCAGGGGGAGAGCGCTACCTTGACACGGTAGAGGTCGGCGGTTCAATACCGCCCGCGCCTACCACCCTCTTCCTCAGGAAGAGCGCAAGGCAGGGGCCATTCTTGCCGGTGGTGACGGGAGATTTCGGGAGTATGTCAGTTTCGATTGAAGCGGAAAAAGCGCAGGGTGAATGCATCGAAATTTCGTTGCCGGGGACCGGTGCGAAAACTTTTCAATCCGGGATCACGGCGCGTGAGGCGTTGGAGGAACTGACTGGGCCTCTTCCGTCTGAAGTGTTCGCCGTCAGGATTGACGGGCGACCCGGTGACCTGGGTGCGCCCCTGACCAGAAGCGCCACGCTGGAACCCCTGACCTTTGCGTCGGAGGACGGGAAGGAAATTTACCGGCACAGCAGCACTCATATCATGGCCCAGGCCGTGAAAGACGTGTTTCCATCGGCCAACCTGACGATTGGGCCAGCCATACACGAGGGTTTCTATTACGACTTTTCCTTTGAACGGCCGTTTACGCCGGAGGACCTGGAAAAAATCGAGGCCCGGGCGCACGAGATCATCCAGGAAAATTATTCCGTGCATCGCCTGGAAATGTCGAAAGAAGACGCGATCAAACTGTTTCGGGAAAAAGGGGAAGCCTTCAAGGTCGAAATTATCGAACAGATCGAGGATAACGTCGTCTCCCTCTACCAGCAGGGCAATTTCATCGACTTGTGCCGGGGTCCGCACGTGGGCGCAACCGGTCAGGTCAAAGCCTTCAAGTTGCTGAATGCCGCGGGCGCCTATTGGCGGGGGGATGAACGCAATCCGATGCTCCAGCGCATTTACGGGACCTCGTTTCCCGCGCAGGCTGACCTGGATGCCCATCTCGAGAAACTCGAAGAAATCAAACGCCGCGATCATCGGAAACTCGGCAAGGAATTGGATCTCTTCAGCAGCCCCGAGGACACGGGACCGGGCTTGATTCTCTGGCATCCCAAGGGAGCGCAGGTTCGGTTGTTGATCGAAAATTTCTGGCGCGACAGTCACGTGCAGAACGGTTACGAATTGATCTATTCCCCGCACGTGGCGCGGTTGGATTTGTGGAAGACCAGCGGGCACGTGGACTATTACAAGGAGAACATGTTCGCACCCATGACCGTGGAGGCGGGGGAGTATCAGTTGAAGCCGATGAATTGTCCGTTCCACATCATGGTCTACAAGTCGCACTTGCGCAGCTACCGGGAGCTACCCATTCGCTATGGTGAGTTGGGAACGGTTTATCGCTACGAGCGGTCAGGTGTGCTGCACGGTCTCATGCGGGTGCGGGGATTCACCCAGGATGACGCGCACATCTTCTGCCGCCCGGATCAGATCGAATCCGAAGTCAGAAAAGTCCTGGATTTGACGATGTTTGTTCTCCGGCGCTTTGGCTTTACGGAGTTCGTGTTGTATCTGTCCACGCGACCGGACAAAGCGGTCGGTTCTTTGGAAAAGTGGGACCAGGCCACGGAGGCCCTCGAAGCCGTGCTGAAGAATAGCGGGCTTCCCTATGAGATTGACCCCGGTGAAGGCGTGTTTTACGGACCGAAAATCGACCTGAAAATTCACGACGCGTTGGGGCGGGCTTGGCAATGTTCGACGGTCCAGGTCGACTTCAATAATCCCGAACGGTTCGGGTTATCCTATATCGGGGAAGATGGCGCAGCGCACCAACCGATCATGATTCATCGGGCGCTGATGGGCTCCATCGAACGGTTTTTCGGCATTCTGATAGAACACTATGCCGGCGCCTTTCCGACGTGGCTCGCTCCGGTCCAGACCATCGTGCTGCCCATTACGGACAAACAGGCGGAGTATGCGGCACTCGTCCGGGATCGCTTGGCGGGTGCGGGGTTACGTGCCTCGATGGACTTGCGAAAAGAAAAAGTTGGGCTCAAAATCCGCGAAGCCGAAAAAGCCAAGATTCCTTACATGCTTGTCGTGGGGAACCGGGAACGGGAAGCCGAATCGGTTTCCGTGCGAAAACGCAGTGGAACCAACGTGGGGACGCTGCCAATCAGCGAGGTGATAGATCTGATTAGACAAGATATGCCGGCAGAACCATTGACCAGTTCATCTGTTCACTGATGGGTAGAACGGTCACTGCCAAACATCGCGTGAACCACCTGATCCGGGTGCCCGAGGTACGGGTGATCGGATCGGAAGGTGAACAACTCGGGATCCTCAAGACGTCCGAGGCGCTCAAGCGGGCCCATGAGGGCGGGTTTGATCTTGTGGAAGTTGCGCCCACGAGCACGCCGCCGGTGTGCCGGATCATGGATTATGGGAAGTTCAAGTACGAGCAGAGTAAGAAAGAACATAAGACACGCCAACATCAGAAATCGACGCAGGTCAAAGAAATCAAGCTTCGTCCGCGAACGGATAAACATGATCTTGAAACCAAAGTTCGCCGGATAGTGGAGTTCTTGGAGGAGGGGACCAAAACCAAAGTGACGGTCATGTTTCGAGGCCGGGAAATGGCGAACCAAAGTCTGGGCCGGCAGGCCATGGAGAGGGTTCGGGAAGAGCTCAAAGATGCGGGAACAATTGAAATGGAGCCCAGGATGGAAGGGCGCAATCTGTATATGATTGTGTCGCCCAAGAATTAAGGGGATGAGGACATGGCACGTATGAAGTTAAAGAGTCATTCGGGAGCAGCAAAACGGTTTAAGCGTACGGGCAGCGGAAAATTCCTGAGGCGAAAAGCGGGACTGCGACATATTCTGACCACGAAAAACGCCAAACGGAAGAGTCGGCTGGGTGATACGGTGGTGGTCGCCAAACCGGATCAGGCCTCACTGGCCCGGCTCTTACCCTATTCCTAAATTCAAGATAACGAAGGAGTTCTAAGTCATGCCACGTGTCAAAGGAGGCCCTCAAACCCGTCGCCGCAGGAAGAAACGGCTGAAATTAGCCAAAGGGCAGTATGGGGGCAGAAGCAAACTGTTTCGGACGGCAACAGAATCAGTCGATAAAGGCCAGGTCTATGCGTACATCGGCCGGCGACATCGGAAAAGAGATTTCCGGAGACTCTGGATTGCTAGGATCTCGGCTGCGGTCAAAGCACATGGATTATCCTACAGCCGGTTCATGCATGAATTGACCAAAGCCAACGTAGCCTTGAACCGAAAGATGCTCTCGGAGATGGCCATTCACGACCCGGAAGGCTTTAAATCCCTCACGGACTTGGCAAAAGCCGCGGCATAGATCCATCAAAATCGCAACGGTGACGAGGCTATCCAGTCGCTTCCTCGTCACCTTGGCGGTTGTGTGTTCCGGATCGAAACCGTACCCGTTCCCGTGTCACCACAATGATTGTGCCGTCGTGCATCGCACCCGCGTGATGCGCGATGAGATCCCGCATGGCGGCCACCTTCTCTGCAATCCGCATCCCGACGAAGCGAACGACGCATGGGTGTGGCAGCCGGCGCACAAAGATCAGTTCGCCGAAGTCCTTGTCTTCTGTGATGAGCACACGCTGTTCCTGAGCAGCCATGGCCAGTAGCGCTTCATCGGTCGCACGAGAAAACCCGTCACGGGCAGACACAACGTCGTGGCCAAGGTCGACCAATAATGCGTGCAAGCTTCGGAACGCAGCACGCACGTCGAGAAGAAATTTCACAAGGTCTCTCGTATGGGAACACGTTCATACACGTGTTCGCCGGCCAGTGAGCGGTGGGCAAACAGCAGACACGCTTGGATATCCTCGGCTGTCAGATCCGGATACTCATCGAGAATCGTCTCCGCCGTGTCCCCTGCCGCCAGCATTCCTAGGACGTGTTCTACCGCAATCCGCATGTCGCGAATGATGGGCTTACCGCCAAAGACATCCGCACGCACGGTGATACGCTTGAGGAGTTCAGAATGTGTATTCATGCCTTCCTCCGTGATTTATGATGCGTACGACGTTGGATGACGCCTGACCGAAGTCGCCCATCCGGCTACCGCGGCACCGCCAGCAACATGGCGTCGAGCAGGCGTTTTCCCTTGCAGCTTTGAGGATAGAGAGCCGATAGCACGTTGGCAAGCCGCAGGAAACCCGGACCGCGCTCCTGTTCAGCCTTGACAACACGCGTCGAGCATTGATGCGGCCGCCGGCCTGCACTATGCATACATCGGCCGGCGACATCGGAAAAGAGATGAAACAGGCTCTTCCAAACTGGGATACCGTGTGTGCACGGCATAGCCAGTGAGTTTTGCGGCGCGCCGAATTGTATCTGGAATAGGCTCCCCGTGCGCTTCGAGGGTCGTCATCAGACTGGCCAAATCATGAGTGTATGGAAAGTCGATGCCGCGCATTATCATCACTGCTTTGATGGCTTTCTCTGCGGCCTATTGCGCATCGAAGCACAAGTCTTCCAGGTAGGCGTCGGATACGCGATTCTTTGCCTTGGGCATGTTGCTTCTGGCACGGTTCTGCCATTCCCGTGGGTCGTCCGGCGGGAAGCGATCAGGCGGCTTCATACACGACCTTCCCCTCACGTAGCGCGGGCTTGATGACCAGCATGTGGCTGTCCTTGTAGCGTTTCACATCCGCTGGCGTCACCACAACCACGTCGACTGCCGCGCCAACGCCATACAGGTTTTCGTAGATCCGTCCCGCCAGATTCCGCCGATGCGCTCCTTTCTTGATGATGAGCAAGTCAATATCGCTGTGGGGACCCATATCGTCGCGGGCAGCGGAGCCGAACAGGATGATCTTTTCCGGCCGAGCCACCTCCACAATGCGCCGGACGATATCGTCCAACGTCTTCTGATCAAGCATCTTTCAAGCTCTCACTGACGAAGCTTACGCTCTCAATAAACCGCAAGAATACTAAACCGCAAGAATACCTAGTTTCCTTGATGCGCACAATTGTTTTCCATACAGCGTCTGGTAAATCGGTTGCTGAGGAGATCTCCGCAATTCTCCAGACTGTGTCTGTTGAATGTGAATGATGGATATGAGAGATAAGATAGCTTGGTGCTGAGCGTCAACCTCGTCGGCTTTGCTTGTCGGCTTCTTCACGCTGGTCTTTCTCATCCGTCGTCTTTCGCAGGCGGCTCTTTTTTTGTTAGACTCTTTTAGTGCCGCTCCCAGCTTTGATGTTACTAGCTGCAATAGCGCCATTGAA
>JAJDZI010000059.1 GCA_022824735.1 Nitrospirales bacterium | reverse complement strand
ACGTGTTGCCTCCGTGCACCACTCCCAGGTCAGCCCTGAGGCCGTTGTTGAACTCTTTAACGACGCCCGCGCCGAAGGAATAGTCCCAGATCGTCGAATTAATCAGCGGGAG
Organism: Nitrospirales bacterium; assembly: GCA_022824735.1. Classification (GTDB taxonomy): domain Bacteria; phylum Nitrospirota; class Nitrospiria; order Nitrospirales; family UBA8639; genus Bin75. The sequence continues at coordinate 10,764 of JAJDZI010000059.1, read as the reverse complement.
AAATCCGTCTGGATAGACACGGACAGGTGGGTTTCCAAATGGAGGGTTGTCTTTATCAGAATTTCCCTGTCTCCAAAAACCGCCGCTTTCGTTCGCGCGCCTCGAAACGTTGGCAAAGGAATAGAATTCGAGTCCTTTGCCGAGTGCTTTGTCGAAATTCAGGGCGCCGCTAAATTGTTCCGAGGCGGAATCCCCGACGCGAAAGTTGCGACGGTTAAAATTTCTCTCTCTGTCGCCGGGGTCATTCGTAATGACTTTGGTGTCTCCTCCGTATGTATCCAAGGCATCTTGCTTCCATGATGCCCCAGGTGCACAGTTGCTCGCACTCAGGGTACAGGTTGTGTTGGGATAATTGGGAATCCCGAACAGTCCTGCCCGGTTAGTGCGTTGCCGGTTACGGTATTCGAACGTCGCGTGCAATGTGCCGTCTTCTCCGACCTTGAAGCCTTTGTTCAGACTTGCAACAAACTGATCGCCGTCACCTTCATAGGTCGTTCCGTAATTCGTCCGAAATCCGCCCTCGTAATCATCTTTGAGCACGACGTTGATGACGCCGGCTATGGCGTCTGATCCGTATTGCGCGGAGGCCCCGTCCCGCAGGACTTCGATGCGCTTGATCGCGCCCATCGGGATCGCGTTCATGTCGGTGCCTGCCGTGCCGCGTCCTACTGACCTGTTGACGTGGATGAGCGCGCTGCCGTGGCGACGCTTTCCGTTCAAGAGCACGAGTACCTGATCCGGCCCCATTCCTCTCAGCGTTGCGGGCCGTAGTGCGTCCGTTCCGTCGCTGATCGATGAACTCGAGAAATTGAACGAGGGGATCAACCGCTGGATGGCTCGTCCGACTTCCAGTTGTCCCGTGTTACGCATGTCTTCCGCTTTGATGAGGTCCACCGGGACAGGGGAATCGGTGATACTTCGGCCTTCGATCCTGCTGCCGATCACGACGATTTCCTCAAGTCTGACCGGTGCCTCGGTGGGATCAGTTCCCTGGGCTAACACTCCGGGAGCCATCAGGCCAATGATCATGATGCTCATGAACAGATTTCTGAATGGCATGGCCAACTCTCCTTTTGAAAGGAACGGTATCGGGGCAAAATCACTCCACAGCGATTTATCGACTGATTCTGGAGGCCAATGCATAGTAGGAAAAATAGCAATCGAGATCAATCAGTTCTTTTTCGCAAACATTGTCTCCCAACATCGCGTCACAGAGGAGCTCTCGAGCACGGGTCAGTTCCTTCCGGCGACCCTTCCAGCGTGGATCTTGTATGGTCAAGTCAAGCAATTCCAGCGCTCGATGAAAAGCCTTTTCACAGGCCTGCGGATCTTTCTCTTTCCAGCGGAGAATACGTCCAACCTCACTGCCGACGTGGGCCAATTGCTCCACCAAGGGCATGGTGAACCATCTCCCTCCCGCTAGGCTGGCATGTTGGTAGGACACGCCGATCAATCCTTCACTAACCGTTGAACGATACGGGTGACAGCTTCGCGAATTTCCGCATTTTCCACATAACGGGAGCGATTTCCTGCGGAGGGACACACGTTAATCATCGAATCAAACTCGATCCACTCTTCGGAGGGCTTTTCCGGATACAGGTTGATGCCCCAGAGATTTGATAGGCGCGAACCTTCATCAAGAAGTATGGCCTCTTCATCCGAATGGAGTTCGCCGCCAATTGCCATAAGACCCGCTTCGACGTCCACCACCGCCTTGACCATATCCCCGAACTGCCGGCTGGCCATGTCTCGCAATGTTGCCCTGTCTATGGTATCTCGAACGAGGATGATTTCCAACGTAGGCCTCGACTCGCATAAAAGAATCCTGAAAGTACGATTGAGAATTCCTGGAATCGCTGTCAACTGCGTGACTTCACGATTTTAGGGAGTTTTGACGGATGAGGGGGTTGACGGAACAGCCCATCCTTTCATAAAAGAATGGAACAGGTCCGTGGTTCGGTCTCGTCGCCCTTGGCAGGCAGGACGATCAGGTGCATGTTTTTATTGACGATTAACGGAGGCATTCTCATGAACGTTCGACGCAACATCATTCCATTCTTCTTGGCTCTTACCCTATCTGTTTGTACCGCTACGCCGGGCGCGCTAGCGGAGATGGCCACTTGGCACCTGGATAAGGATCACACTACCATCGGATTTGCGGTCAAACATATGGTGGTGTCACGGACCCAAGGGAAGTTTTTGGACTACACCGGTGTCGTCGAAATGGATGCCGAAGCCCAAGAGTTTAAAGCGATTCAAGCCACCATCCAAACCCAGTCCATCTTCACCGATCACCAGAAACGGGATGAGCATCTTCGAAGCCCGGATTTTTTTGATGCGGCTACGTTTCCCACCATGACCTATACGATGACGAGTTACAAGAAAACCGGCGAGACATATACGGCGGTTGGAAATCTGACGATCAAAGGCGTCACGAAAGAAATCACTCTGGTGGGGACGTTTAACGGGGTCGTGCAAGGTCCATGGGGCAATACACGAGCCGGGTTCACCGCGGAAGGGACGCTCAACCGGCAAGATTTCGGCATACAATTCAATAAATTGCTGGACAACGGGGGATTCGTCGTCGGCAATGAGGTGCAGCTAAAATTGGAAGTCGAAGTCATTAAGGACAAAGGCTGAACGGGGCACGCCCTCTTCAAAACCCCTGTTCGAATCCCACCCCCTGCTACAGCTATTGATGTCATTGGGGCTCCATCCTTTGTTTGACGGCTGTTGGGACTATGGCGGAGGGGGTGTTCTGTGAACGATCCGCCAAACCTTTGTGAATAGTGGCGTTTCGTCGATTGTCGATTTTCTGTTCCCAAGTTTATTCCCACGTCAAGTTTGTTCCCAAGAAAATATCTGTTCGCCATCAGATGATTGCGGGTCTCCCCAAAAACTGAGCCACGGGGTCCATTCAATTCAGTCAGAATTTCGCAGAACCCGTGGCCTAGTTTTTGGGGGAGGGCCAATTTTGCTGTGAGACGAAAACATCCTTGGCTTAATTTATTGGGGAGCATATAGAATTGCGTTTACGCCGTACAGACAACTCAGTGCAAGCACAAGACTATCCCCTTGGAATAAATTAGAGCTCAACATGTGCATTCCCGATTCAAATCAATAGAGGTAATTATGAGCAAGAAAAATCGGCAGCACTCAAGGGACGTCATATCACTCATCTACACACGCAGAGGTTCTCGTCTATACGGCTGTATTCAATTTTTCCGTCCCGAACGCAAACAGCAACATGTTGAGCCGTTCCGTCAAAGCGCACCGTTTGTTATCTCGCAATCAATTGGGCACGAAGAAACCGTCGTATACGGTAGCATCCATGAATTGATAAGGGAAATTCGCCGTCTGCTCAACGACGTATCTGAATGCAACGAGACATTCAAGTCAACACTACGTTATGGCGGTGTGAACACGGATGAAAGGCGCGACAGTTCAGGAAGAATAGTCGTAACTATTCCGGAAGGGGAAAAAGGGGACAGGCTGTTCTACGAGTATGTAAGAGAAGTGACCAACATCTTGCTTCTCCTTTCGACTCAAACGAGGAATTTGTTTCAACTTTATCCCAGATTCAATAATCGCTGTATCTCAAGATTTGATTACGAGGGGAATAAAGTGGGCATCATCCCCTTGAAAGAACTTTTCGACTATTTAGTACATAACCGATATTTGTTCGTAGATGGCGAGCATGTCGTGGATCTGTTTTCAGATAAATTCTCGCCTAAGTCTTCGATTTCCCAAACATTTATGGGCTACAAAATCAGATGGAGAGAATATCTCGATGCAATTCGAAGCGTGACAGACGATGTAAAAATGAAGGACTTGACCGGATTACTGCGAGGTCGCTTGGAAAAACTTTCATCTAGTTCGTCTCACAAGGACATTGTTTTTCTGGTCCAGAATTTAGAATCGTTTTCGAATGTGCTCGCTATGAAAATTCCCGATGATCGGTACAAATTTATGTTAAGTCTGATGTTTGACGAAAGAGCGAATCAGAACCTCCCCGATATCGGGGAAAAGAATGAAAGTGTTGAACAGATTGTCACCTTTACAGCGCCTCATATTAAGATCCACGAAAAGCTCAGCGAGAAAAAATTTGCGATTCGGGTGCGCTGTAAATTTACTTTGCGTGACAATCAGGAACACCCTGTCAAAGCGGAGGAACTAGATGACCACAGCATAGATGTAGGTTATGAGAAGTTCTTTGATCTTGTGAATAGCGTTTTCGGCGATGACACCTTAATGAATTCTTCTGGTCGCAGAGTGTAGCAAGCATAATGTTGAAATCTGACTTGCGCTTCAAGCTCGATGCCGATTGTATGCTTGCAGCAGATCCCAGGTTGTAATTCTGGCTAGTGTATCGTGCCTGAGAGCGCTAGCTTGACCTTCCCCCCAATTTAGTTCCAGGTGGAGCCTGAGGAATTGGTGGAATTGAGGGGGCCCCGCAATACCGCGCCGTTTCTCTAGAGAAACGGGTTCGTAAATTTGGTCAACCCGCCGCCGTGCGGGACGCCCTGATGGTGCCGGTTCACCTGAAATGCTCTCTGACCAGTCCTTCTTTTCGCTCCGTGTCCGGGGCGTACAGGGTCGATTCAGGGGTGAATTCACCGGTGACATGGCCGGTCGATCCGACCGACCGTGTGGTCGGCGCTGGCCTGTTACTCTGCGATGCGAGGCTTGTGGAGGACGCGCGTCACCATGACCGGTGGGATGCGCCACTCCGATCACGACCTGCCGGGCCGCCGTCGGCACGTGAGCCCATGACGCTCCGCGCACCGGTTCCTCCCGTTCCGTGTCGCTTTCCTCTCTCCCTGTCCTCCCCCATGCTGCGCAGTTTCTCAGAGAAACTGGCTGGTAAATTCCGGCAACCCGCCATCGCCGCGCGGGACGTCCGGACGGGCCGGGCACCCCCCATTCTACCCTTGATTCCACCCCGAACCGGTGTCCGGTGTAGAATCAGGGGTGAATTCACCGGTGAAATGGCCGGTCGGTCTGACCGACCGTGTGATGAACTGCCCTCGGCCGGTCATGGCCGGGCGTCGGGAGCGCCGCCGCCCGGCGGAGGCTCCGCCTCTTTGCGAAACGGGCCGCTGGACGCGGCTGTTGCGCAAATTCACCGGCGGGGCCTGGGAGCGCCAGGCCCCGCCCAGGGGTGCCCCCTCTGGCGCCAGGTCCCCCGCTGGACGCGGCGGACCTGGGCCATTCACCCCGCTGCGCTGTCACGGCTCTTGCGAGGGGTCGCCCGCCGTGACCAACTCCAGGGGAACCCGTCGGGTTCACGTCGCTGAACGCTCCTCTGTCCTGGGGTTGGTCACGGCGCACTCCCGTGCGCCGCGACAGCGCAGCAGCCCAACCCTTGAGGCGTCGCTGGGGCTTTCCTTCACGTCGGTTCTGCCTGGGGGCAGACCCGTTGGGCTTCCGGTCGCCCGTCACCTCGTCTGGGGCCGAGGATGCTGGGCTCGTTCACGTCGGATCTGGCGATCCACGTGAACCGCATCGGCGGCCGGTTCGCTGGGGCTGACCTGACCGCCTGCCTCGATTTGGGAATCGAGTCTGCGCCAGTGGAAATGTCGGCGACGACAGCCGCGCCAGTGACCTCAACAATCTTGTGGGTCGCACGACAAGTCAATGCCGCCATTTTCTCATTTTCGACGTGCATCTCAATTGGGGGGAAGGTACATAGGCTGCCTTCGACATGGCAGTTGTGAGTGGTCTGTTTGTCAGGCAATATAAACTCGCCAGCCAATTGAAACCGCAGTTTGATTGACCGCACAACCTGATTTTCATATATATTCGTGTTATTGCATTGTCTCCTTATGAGAAAGGTCCGGCGACAATGGCTCTGAAGAAATCCCAACTCTACTCCTCCCTCTGGCAAAGCTGCGATGAACTGCGCGGCGGCATGGACGCCTCGCAGTACAAGGACTACGTCCTGACTCTGTTGTTCATGAAGTACGTCTCCGACAAGTACGCCTGCAAATCCGATGCGCTTATTGAAGTGCCCACGGGCGGCGGCTTCGCCGACATGGTCAAGCTCAAGGGCAACAAGGAGATCGGCGACAAGATCAACAAGATCATTTCCAAACTTGCCGAGACGAACGACCTCAAGGGCGTCATCGACCAAGCCGATTTCAACGACGAGAGCAAACTCGGCACGGGTAAGGAGATGCAGGACCGGCTCTCCAAGCTGGTCGCCATATTCGAGAGTCTCGACTTCCACGCCAACCGGGCCGAGGGCGACGACTTGCTCGGCGATGCCTACGAATATCTGATGCGGCATTTCGCCACCGAGTCCGGCAAGAGCAAGGGGCAGTTCTACACGCCGGCCGAAGTTTCACGCATCATGGCGAAGGTGGTCGGTATCGGCTCTGATACCCGACAGGATCAGACCATCTACGACCCGACCTGTGGCTCCGGTTCGCTTTTGCTGAAGGCTGCGGACGAGGCACCGAATGGTATTACCGTGTATGGCCAGGAGATGGACAACGCCACCTATTCGCTGGCGCGCATGAACATGATCCTGCACAACCATCCAACCGCGGACTTATGGCACGGCAATACGCTGGCCGCTCCGTACTTCAAGAACCCGGACGACCGCCTCAAGACCTTCGATTTCGCCGTCGCCAATCCGCCCTTCTCCGCCAAGGCCTGGTCCAACGGTCTCAATCCGGCTCACGACGAGTACCGGCGCTTCGAATACGGCGTCCCCCCGGCCAAGAACGGCGACTACGCTTTCCTCCTGCATCTCATCGCGTCGCTCAAGAGCAAAGGCAAGGGCGCGATCATCCTGCCGCACGGCGTCCTGTTCCGCGGCAACAAGGAAGCAGACATCCGCAAGAATCTTATCCGGCGTGGCTTCATCAAGGGTATCATCGGCCTGCCGGCCAATCTGTTCTACGGCACCGGCATACCTGCTTGCATCCTGGTCATCGATAAGGAGAACGCGCACGCCCGCACCGGTATCTTCATGATTGATGCGAGCAAGGGTTTCCTCAAGGACGGCAACAAGAACCGCCTGCGCGACCAGGACCTCCACCGGACCGTCGACGTGTTCAACCGACAGACCGAGGTGCCGCGCTATTCCCGCATGGTGCCGGTGGCTGAAATCGCCAACCCCGCCAACGACTACAACCTCAACATCCCGCGCTACATCGATTCCAGCGAGCCGGAAGACCTGCACGACCTCGACGCACATTTGAACGGCGGCATCCCCGACCGCGACATCGATGCGCTCGACAATTACTGGACGGTCTTTCCCTCGCTACGCCAGGCGCTATTCCAAGGCAACGGTCGTGCGGGCTACAGCGAGGCGCGGGTCGAGACGCCGAAAGTGAAGGCTGCGATTCTGGGCCATGAGGAATTCAAGTCCTACGAGGAGCGGTTCACGGCTATCTTCGACGTTTGGTGCCAGGCGTACGAGCCGGTTCTCAAGGGACTGGAGATAGACACCAATCCCAAAGGCATTATTGTAGCTCTGGCGGAGGATCTGCTTACGCGCTTCGCCGGCCTGCCACTGCTGGACCCGTATGACGTGTATCAGCGGCTGATGGACTATTGGGATGAGGTGATGCAGGACGACGTGTATCTCATCGCTACGGATGGGTGGGGCGAGGCTGCCAAGCCGCGCGGGATCGTCGAAGACAAAGACAAGAAGTTCAAGGAGACGCCGGATCTCACGATCAAGCGCAGGAAGTACAAGATGGACTTGATCCCTCCGGGGCTGATCGTCGCGCGCTACTTTGCCAATGAACAGGTCGCTATCGAGAAGTTACAGACCAAGCAGGATGACGCGACCCGTGAGTTGGAGGAATTCATCGAAGAGCACACTGGCGAGGAGGGCTTACTGGAAGACGCGGTCAATGATAAGGGCAAGGTCACCAAGAGCGGCGTGATGGAGCGGCTCAAGGCCATCCGGTACGAGAGGGAAAGCGACGAAGAACACGACGCCCTCAAGCAGTGTCGGACCTTGATTGAGACCGAGGTCGAGGCAGCCAAGGTCGTCAAAGAGGCCCAAGCCCGTTTGGATGAGCAGGTGCTGGCCCGCTATGGCGCACTCACCGAAACCGAGATCAAGACGCTGGCGGTCGAGGACAAGTGGTTTGCGAGTATCCGGGTCGCTGTCGAGGGTGAGGTGCAGCGGCTGACCCAGCAACTCGCCGGGCGCGTGAAGGAACTGGAAGAGCGCTATGTCCGCCCGTTGCCGGAGTTGGAACGGGAGGTGGAGGCGTTCGGTGCGAAGGTCGAGGGGCATTTGAAGCGGATGGGGATTTCATCGTGAGGGAGGCATTCTTGCCGGTGAGTTCCGTATCTTTAGGAACCTCTGCTTTATTGTGATAGCGGGATGCAGGGCAAGGCGTCCCGGAGCGAAACCCGAAGCTTATCAGAGAGATAGGTGAGGATTGAGCGAGGACGCAACGCAGCCCTGCGCCCGATAGTGCATTAACGTAGAGGTTCCTTCAGAAGAAGTGTGATATGATGGCTGGCCGTTGGTTGGCGATCTGCAGTCGTTCACTTTGGAGGAACAGTCATGGCAGAGCAGATAACTGTGTCAGTTGATTCCGATGTAGCCAAACTCTACCGTTCGGCTTCTGATGATGAGCGTCGCAAGCTGGATTTGCTTGTCAATTTGCGTTTGCGTGATGCGACAGAATCAGGCAAATCACTTCGTGACACGATGCTGGAAATCAGCCGCAACGCGCAACAGCGTGGTCTGACTCCGGAAATTTTGCAGTCCATCCTGGCCGACGAATGACCGGCTTTGTTTTCGATACAAACGTCATTATCAGTGCTTTGCTCTTCAACGATTCCATACCAGGGAGGGCGTTCATCCGGGCTTTGAATCAGGGAAGGATTCTGGTTTCCGGAGCATTAGTGAGAGAGTTGAGCCGCGTATTCGGTCGGGACAGGTTCGACCGGTATGTCACCCGTGAAGAACGCGACGAGTTTCTTGGATCCCTGATACGGGAATCGGACTTGGTAGAAATCACCGAGACGGTCCAGGTATGCCGCGATCCCAAAGACGATCAAGTCTTGGAGTTGGCCGTCAATGGCAATGCGACATACATCGTCACCGGCGATGCCGACTTGCTTGTGCTAAACCCATTTCGCGACGTAGAGATTGTAACGCCTGCCGAATTCCTGAAAGTGACCGCCTGATCCGAGCAACACGCCATCGCCGAGGGGCACTTGAAGCGGATGGGGATTGCGCAAGAATCCATGAGGCAAATCCCACAGACACTGTCTGTGGAATCTGTTGCGCCGGAAACGATCAATGCGGTCAGAGAGAGTTGAACGATCTGGAAGGCGAAGACGGTGAATAGAGAGCAAGGGACAAAGGGCAAGGCCCTTGGAGCCGGACGCCGTGCGTCTGTGGCCCGTGTTCCCGATGGATACAAGCGCACTGAGGTGGGCGTGATTCCGGAAGATTGGGAGAGTTCGTGTGTTCGCGCCATTTCCTCGTCGTCACGCAATGCGATCGTTGGTGGCCCATTTGGTTCAGACCTCGTGTCCAAGGATTATGTGGCTCATGGCGTTCCAGTTATTCGTGGCCAAAATATGAGCGACCGGTGGGTTTCGGGTAGCTTCGTTTTCGTTACGCCAGTGAAAGCAAAGTCACTTGAAGCGAATCTAGCGTATCCCGGGGATATTATCTTTACGCAACGAGGGACACTTGGCCAAGTAAGCCTCGTTCCGGGTAAACCCTTCAGCGCCTACTTGGTCTCTCAGAGCCAGATGAAGCTTGAAGTAGACCGCAAGGTCGCTGACCCACTCTTCCTCTTCTATTTCTTTACAAGCGATGAACAACAGAATTTGATTCAGGGCAGGACAATTCAGACTGGAGTCCCGCATATTAATCTTGGCATTCTTTGTGAGATACCCGTTCGACTTCCGCCATTAGTCGAACAACGCGCCATCGCCGAGGCGTTGTCGGATGTGGATGGGTTGCTCGCGGCGTTGGAGGCGCTGATCGCCAAGAAGCGGGCCATCAAGCAGGCCACCATGCAGCAACTCCTCACCGGCAAGACCCGCCTGCCGGGGTTCAGCGGGGCGTGGGAGACGAAGCGGCTAGGAAGTGCCCTAACAGTTCGGCATGGACGAAGCCAACGATATGTAACTGGTCCTGACGGCAAATATCCGATTCTCGCAAGTGGAGGCGAGATAGGCCGTACAGATGTTTCCCTCTACGACAAGCCGTCCGTACTGATTGGGCGGAAGGGTACAATCGACGATCCGCAGTACGTGTCCTCACCATTCTGGACAGTTGATACGTTATTCTACACGGAAATCGCCGACGGAATGTCTGCCAAGTTTCTCTATTACAAGTTTTGCATGATTCCTTGGCGAAACTATAACGAGGCGTCTGGAGTTCCTAGTCTAAATTCTCATACTATCGAGAGTATCGAAGTCAACTTGCCGAAATCGGACGAGCAACACGCCATCGCCACCGTCCTCTCCGACATGGACGCGGAAATTGCCGCACTGGAGCGACGCCGGAACAAGACCCGCGCCATCAAGCAGAGCACGATGCAGCAGCTTCTCACCGGCCGGGTACGGTTGGTTCAACTCTCTCGCCCTACGGAAGATGCGTCATGCTGAACATCTTCGCAAAATGTTTTCTGGTATCAACATCCTTATCCCCCGTGCTGGGGGCCGTGGCCGTGAATCAGTTCGAGCGTGGCAAGCCATGGACGAACTGGATCTGGTGGCTGGCGGGAGCCCTGCACTCAGCAGTGTGTAGTTACGTTCTTCCGAGAT
>JAJDZI010000084.1 GCA_022824735.1 Nitrospirales bacterium | reverse complement strand
TCGAACGCGCTGCTCCGAGAACTGGCTCTCACGCCTGGCATGCCGGTCGAGGTGCATATACAGACCGGACCACGTTCTCTCATCAGCTATCTCGCCAAGCCGCTGACGGATTTCTTCAGCCGGTCCATGCGGGAGGACTAGGAAGCGCATCGTTTGTTTGCATGGAGAAAAGATTTTGGAAGTCGTCGATACCCTTGAAATATCGCTCATCAACGACCTGAGGGAAATTGCCGTGGTCGCCGCGCGGGTCGACGAATTTTGCGTGCAGCGGAACTACGCCCCGCAAATCGGGTATTCGGTGAACCTCTCGATCGAGGAAATCTTGACCAACCGAATCAGCTTCGGGTACGAAAATGACGAACATCGCCGCATCGAGATCATATTGCGCGTGGAGGGAGAAAAACTCGTCACCGTGATCGTGGACAACAGCGCCCCGTTCGACCTCTCCGCCGTTGCGCGAAACGGTAGCTCGGACGAGACTCTCGAAGACGACTCTCTGACCGAATTGGGCCTTTTCCTCGTGAATCAGATGATGGATGGCGTAGAATATCGCCGGGAGAGCGGGTGCAACGTCCTGATCATGACGAAGGAAACGCGTGTGGCTGCCGAGTCGGAAGCAAACGATGAAGTCATTCCACCGGGTCCGGAAGCCTGACGCCGCAAGCGCATTCACTCTCAAACTTCGCTTTTGCCAAAGAAAGGAGTTGCCCATGAAACGTGCTTCCCATCTCACGTCACTAATCGCCTTCACCGGCTTTATGGTATTGGTCCTCATGTTTGGCGCCTGCAAACCGGGGTATGCAGCCGGAACCCCCATGATTCGTGACGCCATGGCCCCTGTCCATTCTTTCACGTTGAACGATATTGACGGGAATCCCCTGGCCCTGAACACGTTTACGGGGAAAGTCCTGCTCCTGGTCAATACCGCCAGTATGTGCGGCAATACGCCTCAATACGAAGGCTTGCAAACGTTGTATGAACGCTATCGGGAGAAGGGTCTGGAAATCCTGGCGTTTCCAGCGAATAATTTCGGGAAACAGGAGCCCGGCACCAACAAAGAAATCAAATCCTTTTGTTACACCAAATACGCGTTGGAATTTCCCTTATTCAGCAAAATCAGCGTCAAGGGAGAGGACATGCATCCTCTCTATCAGTACCTGACCACGCAAAGCCCGTTCCCCGGCGAGATCAAATGGAACTTTCAGAAATTTCTGGTGAATCGACAAGGAGCGGTAATTGCCCGTTATCGACCCGGACTGAAGCCATTGTCAGCCCAGATCGTTCAGGACATTGAGCAGGCACTCGACAAGAGTTGAAAGGGATCAGACTGCCAACTGCACGACCATCTCCTGTTTCGCGACAGGCATACGGAGACTTTCAAAGGGGTGAGCGAAGGCTTCGATTGCTTCAGTGGGCCGGGTTCAACGCATACCGAGTTTTTTCCATAACTCATCCCAGCCGGACACCCTGGTTACGCCGGAAGGGGAAAACGTCCGGTTCCAGGGTTGATCCATCAGGAAGACACGGACGCCCTGCTCCATATAATCACTCACGTGCTCGGGATGATCGTCCACCGCCACGACAATGCCTTCCGCCACTTCAGGCTTGTCCTTCGCGTGGTGGAGTTCATCGAACGGAATGCCGTGTTCTTCCAGCCAGTTCAGGGTTTGGGGTCGCGCCGTCGGTCGACGTGCCGTGATCAGGACGATCCGGTAGTCTTCCTGAAGTTGTTGCAGCACCCGTCGCGCACCGGGAACCAATGGAAGGGTTGGGATGCTGCGCTCATGAAAATAATCGAAAATCTGCTCGATCAGGTCAGGAGCCAGGTTACTCGTATCGAGCCCGCCGGCGCTGGCATACGTTTCGGAAGGCCAAGCCTTGCCGGTTAATTCATGAAAAATACGCTGAACTTCCTGTTCGGCCTGAGCCACAACGTTATCGATATCAACGGCAAACCCCGGTCGCATATCAAATCTTCCTCGCGCTTCCAGCATCTGTTCGTCGGGAAAACGAATACGGCAGAACATACTACGCGGCACACGGAAGTGTCTATTCCCCGGTCCGCAGCATGCGCAAGCGATTGAGGGCAGCGGCGATTTCAAAGGTGCGAGGACGGGCGAAATTTCCCGGATGTCGTTCACCCTGGTGATAGGGATCGAGTCCGTCCAAACCGGCGTCGTCAAAGAGTTTGTCCAAACCTTGGACGACCGCCTGCAAGCCCCCCTTCATCGAACGGCTGGACGCGAGATGCAGCGCATACCCTATCGCCCGGGTTTGGCTGACGTCCACGAGTTGTTCCACCCCGTTCAAATCAATCACCTCATGCCCATAGACAACGGCATCCACGGACCTGGCGTCAATTTTTACCTCGCGTTTTCCACGTGAAGAATCCAGACTCTCCCACAGGGGAACCCTGGACGTGATCCCGGATAACGGCGACGTTGTTTCGATTTCCCGTTGGGTCCGGAACTCCCGCGCAATTCGTTGGGCTTCTTGCGTCACGTCGAGCGGCTGGTAATCCTGCATCGCGACAACGGTATCGGCCACGTCGAAATAATCGCCGCAGCCTCCCATCACCAATACCGTGGAAACCCCATGCCGTTCATATAATTCACGAACGCGGTCCACGAAGGGCGTGATGGGCTCGTGCTCTTTGTGAACCAATGCCTGCATGCGAGCGTCCCTCACCATGAAATTTGTCGCGGAAGTATCCTCATCCAGCAGCAACGCGGTAGCCCCGACTTCGACGGCCTCTATAATCGAGGCGGCCTGACTGGTGCTCCCGCTTGCATTGTCCGTTGAAAATTTTGCGGTATCCTGTCCATAAGGAAGATTTTTGATAAATCCGCTGATGTCCACCCGTTCGATAGAACGGCCGTCCTCGGCGCGAATTTTGACGGCTCGCTCCGTTGTCACCACGTACTCTCGTCCATCTTCCGGCACATGGGGATACACCCCACGCTCCAAGGCACGCAGGACCGTAGACTTGCCGTGATACCCGCCTCCTACGATCAACGTGACGCCCTTGGGAATCCCGCAGCCCGTCAACGAGTCCGTGAGTTTGCCGTCCTGGAAAACCGGATGCGGGACAGGAATCGACAAGCGAAGAGAATCAGGCGTACGAAAGGGGTGCGCCCGTTCACGTGAAAGCGGACGATCGGATGCCCCACTGACCCTGGGAAGAATCGACCCATCGGCAATAAAGGCCACCAACCCCAACGAGTCGAGTTGGCGGCGGATCGATTCCTGATTATCCACGCAATCGACAAAAGTGCGTGCGCGTTCCTGATCCACGGACATCCACTTCATGACCCGTTCTGCGATTTCAGGCAATTCCCGACAAAGCATGGCTTCAGCTTGCCGGCCCAGGATGGTGCGGCCTTGCGCCGGCAGGCCCAACGACAAACGCGCTTCGACCCATTCCGGGGCAACCACCATGGCCGTTCGTTCCAACACCTCCTGACCGCCCGCGTCGATGGCAACGAGACCGCTTTTGCCGATTCCTCGATTGCCCTGACATCGTGCATGAATCGCGTGGGACACTTCGCGGATCAAAAAATCCTGTAACGCCACGCGACGGACGCGACCGGAAAAAAGATCAGTCGGAAGTCCGGCGACGGCGCCTGGGACGCGCACTCGAATCTTGGAAGGAGACGCGAAGGGGTCGCCTTGCACGTGATCGATAAACAAGGTGAACCAAGGAAAGGCGTAGGCATCCTGAAGATCCTTGTATGCCTTGTAGCCCCGGCCATCGATCCGGGCCAGGATTGTTCTGAGATCGTCAACGGTTCGCATCGGAAAGAGGACGCGACGGTTCAATCGGTTTGGCGTTGACGCAAACGTTCGACAATTTCTCCAATGCCACCATCAAGGCATGCGTGCCGGAACGTCCGTGCCCATGCGCCCGAACGGCAAGATAGAGTTGATGCACTAATGCAAGTCCGGGCAGGACAAGCCCCATGCGACGGCTTTCTTCCAGAGCCAGCCCCATGTCTTTCACGAAATGTTCGACAAAGAACCCGGGGGCGAAGTCTCGAGCCAGAATTCGCGGAGCCAGGTTATCCAGCGTCCAACACGACGCGGCGCCACCCCGGATGGATTGCAACATGGTTTCCAGATCCAACCCCGCGCGATAACCGTACAACAACGATTCGCAGACCCCGATCATCGTTCCGGCAATCGTGATCTGATTGCAGAGCTTGGCGTGCTGGCCGGCGCCTGTTGCCCCCTGGTGAACAATGGTTTGGCCTACCGATGCAAACAACGGCCTGACCGCTTCCACGATGCGGGCTTCCCCGCCCGCCATGATGGACAACGACGCATTGCGCGCTCCCACGTCCCCACCCGAAACCGGGGCATCCAGGAAATGCGCGCCGCGAGCCTTGAGGACTTCAGCAACCGTAACGGCCAGGCTTGGAGGAGCGGTCGTCATATCCACAAACACCATTCCGGGTCGAGCCTGATGCACGAGACCTTCTTCCCCCAAATACACGTCGGACACGTCACGAGGAAACCCCACCATCGTGAAAACGACGTCGGACGCATTAGCGACCCGCGCAGGCGAATCCGCCCATCGCGCCCCCCGTTGAAGCAGGTCTTCGGCTTTTGATCGTGTTCGCGAAAAGGCCGTGAGCGCGTAGCCTTTGGCCAGAAGATGCCCGGCCATGGCCGCGCCCATGACACCCGTCCCGATCCATCCAAGACGAAGCGGAGCAGGCAATGTCAACGATTCGGACATAAGAAACGAAAAAGGGTTAGCCGGTCGGCAAGGCAGGTTGTTGTTGAGTCAGACAATGTAACGTCCCGAATCCCCACGCCAGATCGACCGCGTGAATCCCGACGACGGGGCGATCTCGAAACAATTCACTCAAAATTCCCAAGGCGATCCGGTCATGAGGATCATTAAACGTCGGAACCAGGACCGCCGTATTCGCGATATAAAAATTGGCGTAGCTCGCCGGAAGCCGCCGGCCGTCAAAATACAAGGGAGCCGGCATGGGTAACGGCACGACCTCGATTTTCGTTCCATCCGCCAACGTCGCGTTCTCCAGGCGCTCCCGGTTTTCAGCCAGCACGCGGTAATTGGCGTCATTGCGGTTCCGTTCCTGACACAACACCACCGTCGTCGAATTCACAAAGCGACACACGTCATCCACGTGCCCATGGGTATCGTCTCCGGCAATACCTTTGTTCAACCAGATCACGTTGGTCGCGCCCAGGAATTCCCTGAACACCGACTCATAGTCCGCTGCCAGGAACCCCGGATTGCGAACTTGAACGTGACGGTCGAGCAAACATTCTTCGGTGGTCAACACGGTCCCGGCCCCATTCACGTCAATGCTGCCCCCTTCAAGAACCACGTTCCGCCCATTATGCGCGACGGGAAACAATCGGCATTTCAACCGGGAAGCCAGCTTCACCGGCACCTGATTGTCCTTTTTCCAATCAGGGTACCGGGCCCACGCGGCGAAGCGAAACCGTGCGATAGCCATTTCCGAAAACGGCCGGTCCCGCGTCACAAACATCGGGCCGAAGTCACGAGTCCACCCGCGGTCCGTGGCAATCCGAAAAAACTCGACAACGGCAAGATCGGCTCCGGCGCGCGTCAACACGCTCCGCGCACGGTCCTCATGAGTCCGGGACTGAACGAGAATGCGAACCCGTTCTCCATCCGTCAATTTTCTGACGATCTCGCCATACACCCAATGAATCGTGACCAGTTTCCCTGGCCAATCGTTCGCGTTATGAGGCCACCCCAACCACGTTGCCTCGTGCGGCTCCCATTCCGCAGGCATGTGAAACCCTGATCGAGCAGAACTGTGATTCGATGCCTTCTTGCTAACACTCGCCATCATCGCCCTGATCAAAGAACCGTTTCGTCATGCCACCGTACGCATCGACCCGCCGGTCACGCAGAAATGGCCAATTGCGCCGGACTTCCTCAACCCGGCCCATGTTGACCTCGGCAAGGAGAATCTCTTCCTGATCGATCGACGCCTCGGCCAGGACCGTACCGAACGGATCACACACGAACGAACTCCCCCAAAATTCGATGCCGTCACCACCTGCGCCGGATTTCTCATGCCCCACGCGGTTCACCGCGGCGACAAACACACCGTTCGCTATTGCGTGACTGCGCTGAATGGTCTGCCAGGCGCTTCGTTGCGACTCGCCTTCCCGGGCTTTTTCCGACGGATGCCACCCGATGGCGGTGGGATAGAACAACATCTCGGCCCCTTGCAACGTCGTGAGCCGCGCGGCCTCGGGATACCATTGGTCCCAACAGATGAGGGTACCGATTTTTCCCACACTCGTCTGAATCGCCTGAAAACCCCTGTCTCCGGGGGTGAAATAAAACTTCTCGTAGTAGGCCGGATCGTCGGGAATATGCATCTTGCGGTAGAAGCCGGCCATGGACCCATCGCTGTCGATCACCACGACCGAGTTGTGATAAAGCCCCGCCGTCCGTCGTTCAAAAACCGGAACGATGAGCACCACGTTGAGTTGACCCGCCACCCGGCCCAGCGCCTCAGTCGAAGGACCGGGCACCGGCTCCGCCAAATCAAACAACGCCGCATCTTCCGTCTGACAAAAATACTGCGAACGAAACAATTCCGGCAGGCAGACAACCTCGGCTCCGCACCGTGCGGCTTCTTCAACTTTCGCAACGGCAGAACCGAGGTTTTCGCTGGAATCATCCCCACACGCTATTTGAACCAGCGCTATCGTCAGATTATTTTCCGTGTTCATAAGATGAGATAGCCTATAGTCTCGGTCAGCTTTGGCGATCGTCTATGGTCGATGAGAAACGCAAACCCAATATTTCCCTCTGAAAATTTTTCCATGCCTGCTCTTCCTCTGACTTATTCCAATCTTCCGCCAAGCTCTCTTCGCTGAGAATTGCGCATTCACCGGCATTTGATTGTGTCATCTATTCTCCCGTTGCTCTAAAATTCCCGCTCTTCCTGAATATTTGCAGCTTCAATTCGATCATTCAAATAATCGATGTATTTCCCCAGCCACAATTGTATCTTGATTGATGAAATTTCTTTCAACCATCGTCTTGCGGCATCACGTTTTCTTGACAGATAATCACTTTCAGGCCCACTCCATCCACCTGCAAAAAAATGTGCTCGCACGCTATCGGCTACATGCTCATCATCACAAAATTCTTCGATAAATAAACGCGTCAGCCTGCCACCTGTCGCTTGATCAAGGGTCTTGGGTAAAATCTCCAGAACCAGCCATTGCCGTTTCTCCGGATCTTCCTTGAGCCATCTCACTACCTCTTTTGCTGGCAGGTAATTAGCTGCACTTGGTCTCGGCATGTCTTCGAATCCGGTATCAGCAAGCCAGTAAATCACTGCACGACGGTTCTCTGATTTTGATACCAGAATCTCCGATATAACCTTCCATGCTTCGCACGGACAATCAAACACGATCTTATCCGCGATTTCTGCAACAAAACTTGTGTCACCATGATGGGAAATTCGTCTCATATTTCTCAATATTTCGTTCAGCAAATCCACGCTTCGCGTTGGATGTTTTTTTATGAACCCTTTCGCTATCTCATTCCAGTAATACATAGTCATGAGGTCAGCAGTCTCGGAAAGCATAGTGAGAACTTCAAACACCAATTCTTCGGGAAAATCACCAGAAGCCTCTTCGACAAAGTAAAAATTACATATAAGCTGTGTGCAGACGTTAGCAGAGGTCTTATCAGGACGCCGCAGCAGTGTGGTAATGATCTCCTGAAACAAGTGATCCGAAATCCTGTTTCTGTCTTGTCTGAATACAAAGTCGTCAAAAGCCGTTGAATCAATTTTCCCTTCTTTTAGCAGGCTTAACATATCGCGCAACAAAGATTCGGTAAAATCTGAACGCCCGATACAAGCAATGGCGATTTTCCGGGTCACGTGATTATGCAACAAACGGTGTAATAACGTTTCCCAACGTTTGACATCACGAGCACGAAGACCACTGAAGTATCCGCTCACGAAGAACCCATTGATATCGGCATGACCCGATTCGATATGTTTTAATAATTCCTCATCGAATTTTGATTCTGCCAGTTTCCCACATTCCCTTCCCAACTCCTGCAGCCGGTATACTGATGTTCTAATCAGTTTCGGCAGGTGTTCTGAAAATGCCGTAAAGTCTCTCATGTATTCACGAGCCAAGTCCCGTACTCGTTTAATGGGTAGGTCTGATTCCTTTTCTTCTCTTCTACGGTACATGTGGTCCTCCTGCGAGGTGCTATACAGGACGTAACGCTCGGTTCTCTCCCACAGTGACGTACCCGTCAATACCTTATCCAATTGCCGGACTCTACCGAGTACTGTATTATCCGAGTCATCACTGTTCCGCCAAAGTGCCCGAATGACAAACCGGATAAGCGATTTTTGATTGATCTCCTTGTCTTCAGCAAGCTCAAACAGAATATCTATGACTTCGCCTGCCATCGCTTCAATTCTCACAAGATCTTCGCTGGCTGTAGCGAGTACATCAGCAACCCGATTCCGATCGCTTACATTAAACCCTTTCATTTCAGCGCACAGAAAGTGTAATACCTTCCGCCAGCAATCAAAGACCTCACCGTATGTCTTCGGACGCCAAAATTCGATGGTTGGTTTCAGTCCTTGGTACTCAGCGCCGATTACCCTGAAACCACCATCGGCTTTCAGCCATTGTTGACACATTTCCAATCCGAGAGCACGGCGACCGGCATCGTTGCTCATGACCAGATCTCGTAGAATAGGAAATCGTTTGGAAGGCGGCGCCTGGGTCGCTGCCCATCCTAAACCAAAGTTGAACAGGCTGAGTAAAAGCCCTTTGGAGTTATTCGAATACCCTGCATTCTCCGCCAGCCCCATTGGGATTAACACGCTTACCGCCCGCGCAAAGAACTCATCCCACGCGGCTATCTTTTCCAAAGCCCAGACGATATCCTGACGACCTACTTGCCACGCATAAAGTCGTTCATGTGACCATGTTTTGATAGTCCGTTCCAGCAACGCCAGGGTAGCCGCCGGATCTGCTTCCGACAGGTAATTCAGGAATCGCAAGCCGGTTTCCGATACCAGAAAATCGTGGTCGGAGAAGGGTCCCGTCGTAGACAATATGTCTTTTACGACGTCCCGCGCAGCCGGAGCCTTATGTGCATAAATGAACAATTGCAAAAACCAGCGTTTCATGCCGGATGGGATTCGTTCCACAAACGCCTGAAATTGAAATCCGTGGCCGTGGTTTTTCCAAAAATCAGCCCATAGATGCACGTGCAACGCCTTTGGCACGATAAACAACGTATGGCTACCCTGTAATATCCGTTTATCCCGGTAGTGTTGAACAATTTCTTGAAATCTACCCCAGGTCATGGTGGGGTCGGTTTCTTTGATGAAATCGCATATGAATTTGCCTTCATCACTGACCGGCGATTCAAAGCCGAAGCGGTGAAAAAGGGCGACGTGGCGTAAGACAATCCGGTGTTGCTCGGCTTCCCGGCTGTCCATTTCTTTATGTCCGATGATAAAACGATCCCAGATGGGAACGTCTGCAGGGGATTTCAGAACGTGGTCGGGATTACTTCTCAGATTTTTCCCAACGAGGTGGGCGACACGTGGGGAACCACTGCACCACCCTGACCAATTATGCAGATCGGCATTTTGTTGTAGATAGCCGAACAGAATTTTTTTGATTTGCTCGTCCGCAAGTCGTGGGCAATGATACGTCCGCATGGCGCTATCGTGGGTTTCATCCGGGCCATGGTCGATCGTGATTAATTTAATCCGGCTATGACCCTTCAAGGCCTTCCAGATGGACCTTCTGTCACGATCATCGCAGTCATCAATCACCAATATGACGGAATAGTATCGGTCAGGTTTGAGCAGTTCTTTAAACAATTTACTTTTTTGGCATTCTTCCCCACTTGGTACATAGACGACCGAAGGGGCGATATTATCTTCAGACACCGCTTCCAGTACGAGACGGGTTTTTCCGATACCCGGTTCACCGATGACGCGGATGTGCTGAATGGCATTTTCGTGGAGGGCCGCTCTTATTTCCTTGATTAACTTCTCCTGTTCACTGCCGAGTTGCATCGCAACCCGCATTTGGGCGTCATTTTTCCTCCAGCCCTCAATAGACCAAAAACCGCCGTCGTCGAGATTAAACTGATCAAGACAAAGAGAAGGGTATTTGTCCAATTCACCGGCTATCTGACCTTGTCCATACACGGCGACTTTGGGCTCGGAATAACCACAGACCTGAAACAAGTTGGTCAAGTGATTGACTGCATCATCGTGTTGCTGGGGTA
>JAJDZI010000032.1 GCA_022824735.1 Nitrospirales bacterium | reverse complement strand
CCGACAATATCGCCGTTGGCGTCGAGGCCTACGGCTTCGGCGGCGGGGACGCGCGGGAGGCCGGGCATGGTCATGATGCCGCCGGTCAGGACGACGAGAAATTCAGCCCCCAAGGACAGCCGGATTTCTCGAATGGGGATCGTAAACCCGGTGGGCGCGCCTTTGTTCTCCGGGTCGGTTGAAAAACTGTACTGAGTCTTGGCCATGCAGATGGGAAACCGGCCGTACCCCTTGTGTTCCAGTTCCTCGAACTGTTTGAGCAGGGCCGACGGAATGTCCGCGTCATCCGCGCCATAGATCTCTTTCGAGATGGTCCGGACTTTTTCCGCCAGCGACAGGTCATCGGCATAGAGGGGCTGAAAGCCAGAGGGGTCGTCGTCGATCGTCTTCACCACCAATTCCGCCAACGCCGCGGCGCCGTCCCCGCCCTTGGCCCAATGGGTCGCCAACGCCACGTTGACTCCCCGCTTGGCGCACACCTCATGGACCAGTTCCAATTCGGCCTTGGTATCGCTCGTAAACTCATTGATAGCCACCACCACGGGGACCCCGAATTTCTTGACGTTGTCCAGGTGGCGGACTAAATTCGGCAGGCCGCGTTTGAGCGCGTCGAGGTTTTCCGTGGTCAGTGCCTTGGGATCGGCTCCGCCGTGCAGCTTCAACGCCTTGACCGTTGCCACCACCACGGCGCAAGCCGGCTTCAACCCGGCCCGCCGGCATTTGATGTTGAAAAATTTCTCCGCGCCCAGGTCCGCGCCAAACCCGGCTTCGGTCACGACGTAGTCCGCCAATTTCAAGGCCGCCTTCGTGGCCACCACCGAATTGCACCCATGGGCAATATTGCCGAACGGCCCGCCGTGCACAAAGGCGGGATTGCCTTCCAGGGTCTGGACCAGATTGGGGTTCAACGCGTCCTTCAACAGCGCAGTCATGGCGCCCTGGGCTTTCACGTCCTTGGCAAAGACAAATTCCTTTTGCGGAGTCAGCCCGACCTTGATGTTCCCCAACCGCCGTTGCAAATCGTGCAGGTCCGTCGCCAGGCACAGCACGGCCATGACCTCGGAGGCCGCGGTGATGTCGAAGTTCCCTTCCCTGGCAAAGCCGTTCACGGCAGAACCCAATCCCGTGACGATCTGGCGTAACGACCGGTCGTTCATATCCATGATTCTCCGCCAACTGATCTGCCGCGCGTCCAGGAACGGGGCATGTCCCCAATACAGGTGATTATCCACCATTGCCGCAAGCAGGTTATGCGCCGAGGTAATGGCGTGAAAATCTCCCGTAAAGTGTAAATTGATGTCGGTCATGGGTACGACTTGGGCATACCCACCTCCGCAGGCGCCCCCTTTCATTCCGAAACACGGCCCCAAGCTGGGTTCCCGCAAGGCCACCATGGCTTTTTTCCCGATCTTCGCCAAGCCATCGGTCAGGCCGACGGACGTCGTCGTTTTGCCTTCCCCGGCCGTCGTGGGCGTCATGGCCGTCATCAAGATCAATTTCCCGTCCGGTCGTTCGTTCACGTCGCTGGGTAAGGTAAACGGAATCTTGGCTTTATACTTTCCATGGAGGTCAAGCACGTCCCGGCCAAGCCCCAATTTTTCCTGCGCCACCTGCTCAATCGGACGAAGGATCGCCTTGCCGGCGATTTCACTGTTGATGTTTGTCGATGCCATATCTCACCTCACCTCAATCAGCTTTATAAAGGTAGGATTTTGGGGTCAAGGTCTGGTATGAATGTATGCGGGAGATCATGATGCGGATTCGCGTGTTGGTTGCCGGTTTCATTGTCATTGCAACGTTCGGTGGTTTCGACGCCGTTCCTGCCTATGCCTTTGAAACGGGGCCTCATCCTGCCGTCCATGAAAGCTCTTCCGCGGAAGAAGCATTGGTGTGGAAATCTTCGACGCACTGTGAACGCGTTGTCAAGGATGGCGGCCGCATGGCCGTTCCCAATCCGGACGTCCTGCGGGCCGGAACGTGGAATATCCGGTGGTTCCCCCACGGCAGCCCGCCTGACCGTCCGGATCGTTCCATGCCACCGACCGACCTGGACTGGCTGACGTGCGCGATTGTCTGGATGCAACCGGATATCCTGGTTGTTCAGGAAAGCCTGACCACCACCGAGGCCCGGTCCGCGTGGGCTCGGATAGTGACGTCGCTCGACCAGCGGACGGGAGCGTCCTGGCAATGGTCGGTTCAACCATGCGGAAGATCTGAGAATCACCACGTGGGGGTGTTATGGAACGCAAACAGGGTGACGCTCTCCGCCATCCAAAGCCTCTGGCGCTTGAACAGTAAAGCCACGTCCGCGCAAAATCCATGTAAGGGCGGACTTCGTCCCGGCCACTACGCGCGCGTGCAATCCACACGCCAACCGGGTGCGGACTTTCACGTGATCGGGCTTCATCTCAAGTCGGGTCCTACGGTCGCGTCGGTCGAAACGCGGCATGCGGCGCTCAACCGGATCGACGCGGCGGTTGCGCGTTTTCTCGAAGAGGATCGAGACGTGATGATCCTTGGGGATTTCAACACCATGGGCGCCGGCGACCGGCATTCACAACGATCGGAATTGAAATATCTCAGACGAATGGTGGCGAAAGAATCGCCCGGGTTTCACGACCTTGTCCCGGAACCCCGGTGCTCGCATTACTTTCGGGGGCAAGGCCATTGGCTGGATCACGTGCTGGTCGCACGAGACATGACCGAAATACGCACGCGGTCGGCGCGCGTGACCGGCTATTGCGCCGTGGCCGGGTGCCGGCGGATCAAAGGCCAATACCCGCTCGCCTATCGACGATTGTCCGACCATTGCCCCGTCATCATCGAGATCGACAATCGGGACTTGGATTGAGCATGAACGAACCAACGCTCACTCGCTGTTCCTGGGCCACCAACGCACTCCTGACCCAATACCATGATGAAGAATGGGGCGTCCCCGTACACGACGATCGACGGTTGTTTGAATTTCTCATTCTTGAGGGCGCCCAAGCCGGGTTGAGTTGGAACACGATCCTGCAAAAACGTGAAGCGTTCCGTATGGCCTTTGATCATTTCAACCCTGCATTGATCGCCGGATACGACGAGCGAAACGTGAAGGCCCTGTTGAACAATCCCGGTATCATCCGGAACCGGCTCAAAATTCAAGCGGCGATTGCCAACGCACGGGCCTTCCTGCTCGTTCAGGAGGAAGCCGGCAGCTTTGATGAGTATATTTGGCAATTCGTCAAAGGCCGGCCGTTTCGCAATCGCTGGACTTCTCCGCAAGACGTGCCTTGCCAGACGCCAGCCTCCGAGGCCATGAGTCGAGACCTGAAACGCCGGGGATTTACATTTGTCGGCTCGATAATTTGCTA
The DNA here is from genome assembly GCA_022824735.1 of Nitrospirales bacterium. Lineage (GTDB taxonomy): Bacteria > Nitrospirota > Nitrospiria > Nitrospirales > UBA8639 > Bin75. The sequence goes on along the minus strand of JAJDZI010000032.1, from coordinate 2,255 downwards.
CGCGTTCATGCAAGCCGTTGGCATGGTCAACGATCATACAACCGACTGCTTTCGACACAGTCAGCTTCCATCGCCCACGGCATCCAGCCATACGATAAAGGCATAGCGACAAATACAATAGATGAATTACGTATCACCACCTATTGTATTTTATACTATTATGACTACAATATATTGTTACTGAAAGCTGAAATAATAAATTGAAAAAAATAAATCTTATTGGTATAGTGTAGCTGGAACGTTTGTTCCATAAATTGTATCGAACGGCAAAACGTTGTCGTTCTTTTTGTTGCTGTCGCTACTGCGGGAAGGAATTTCGGTACAGCATACTGCTCTCAGTTTCGATGGTTCATTCAGTTCTGATTGGAGAGAGACATAGCTGTTTCCACACAAAAGGAGGCACGTTATGGCAAGTCAAGGCACCATTGAGCGAGAAGTCGCAATTTTTGAACAACACCAGCGCGAGGGACAAACGCGATGGTTCGTTCGCGTATCCTGTAATTTTTTCGAACCACGGGTCTACGGTCCCTTTCCGGACGAACATGAAGCCGAACGGTTTCGAGGGGGTGCGGAGTTCGAACTCCGAAAATTGTTGGACTACCAACTCCCGAGCCTGTCCGACGATTGTCATTTTCCTGTCCTTCGTTAAAGCCTTCTCAAGAAACCCCTGGCTCTCAGCGGGAATCCATGACATGTCGGTGCGGTATTTCGCCGCCAGTCTTCTCTTCTGAACGAAGGCGCGAGCTTGTCAGTCATCCACTGCCTGTTCACAGGGGCTTATTGTGAATTACGTACATGATTGGCTATAACTTCATGTTTTTATTTGATTATTGAACATCAACCGGCTTCGTCCACAAAAAATGGGGACAACTTTGTGGATTCTTTTTGTACTGTATAAAATTGCAAAATACCTAAGGTAATGGCGACCAAGTTGCCTATATTTTAGGCATGGTAGCTTCGTCGCCGGCACCACAAAATCTTGTAAGGGAAAGACCCTTGGGGGCGGGTACTTAGATTTTTCCCTTCATGCGTTCTGCCCATTCCGGCTCCAGTTCTACCTCCCCTCACCCCTCCTTGCATGTACTGTCCCGTGTGATTCCGTAGGAGTTGCAGGGGCGTCTGATCGTCGAGGCACTTTAACCGAGTCCGCTTATAATTGTCTACGAACCGTGTGATGAAGGCGTTCCGCTCGGCTGCCCCGGGGTTTCCCTTTTTTGTGCACCGCCAACCACACGGGACACTACATGATGGGAGAGGATAAAGGTGAGGGTGGTAAAAGCCTTGACTCTCCCCCTCTGTCATTCCCGACATTTTTAATCGGGCATCCAGTGCCTTTGCTTTATCCTGTCTTCGTGAAAACAACGACCCTGGATCCTCGCGTGCGCAAGGATGACAGAAGGAGAAAACAAGAATAACAGCAGGAGACAGGGAAATTGTCAACGAATGAGTGAACACATACAGGAGTAACAGAGGGGGAAGAGTCGGGGATGACAGCAAGGGGGCACAGTCTCAGGGGGAAGGAGCAGCATTCAAACTGAGGCACTACCACATATCACTACCTATTGTATTTTATACCATTATGACTACCATATATTGTTACTAGAAAACTGAAATAATGAATTGAAAAACATAAATCTTATTGGTATAGTGTAGTTGGAACGTTCGTTCCGTAAATGGTATCGAACGGCAAAACGTTGTCGTTCTTTTTGTTGCTGTCGCTACTGCGGGAAGGAATTTCGGTACAGCATACTGCTCTTAGTTTCGATGGGTCATTCGGTTCTGATTGGAGAGAAACATAGCTGTTTCCACACAAAAGGAAGCACGTTATGGCAAGTCGAGGCGCCATTGAACGAGAAGTCGCAATTTTTGAGCAACACCAGCGCGAGGGACAAACACGATGGTTCATTCGCGTATCCTGCAATTTCTTCGAACCACGAGTTTATGGTCCCTTTCCGGACGAACGTGCAGCCGAACGGTTTCGAAGGGGGTGCGGAGTTCGAACTCCGAAAATTGTTAGACGACCAACTCCCGAGCCTGTCCGACGATTCCCCTTTCCCTGTCCTTCGTTAAAGAAACCTCTGATCATCAACCGGCTTCGTCCACAAAAAATGGGGGCAACCTTGTCGATTTTTTTTGTACTGTATGGTACTGTATAAAATTGCAACATACCTAAGGTAATTGGGGAACGCTCTATTTGACACATCCTCTAACGGCAGCACCGCAAAGGAGGACATATCATGGCATGGCTCGTGAAT
>JAJDZI010000128.1 GCA_022824735.1 Nitrospirales bacterium | reverse complement strand
GTCTGTTTCCTCGCCAGCGCGAACCTTGCGCATATCGGCCTGCGCTACGGCGATGACAAGGCCCCCACGGATTTTTCATTCCATCGTTGCATGCAGACCGACCTGGAAATGTTGAAACACGTGGAAAACGTCGATGCTCAGAGTTTTGCCGAATTTCTCCTCAAGGAACAGGATCGCCGTCACGTATTGGGCTTCTCGGCGATTTACCTGCTCTTGCGCTTGATCGAGGCGGAAAAAGGTGAGATCCTGCGCTACGACCGCGAGATCGTGGATCAATTCAATTCCACGATTACCTATGCCAGTGCCGCATTTTTTTAAGGAACCTAAGGAATTACTCTTCCACCACGTCGATGGTCATGGGTATGGGGTCCAGGGGATTGTCTTGGGGGTCCCGTTCCACGGCCACGATTTGATCCACCACGTCCATGCCTTTCCGGACTTTGCCGAAGGCGGTATAGGTCCGGTCCAGGCTACTCGCGTCTTCTACGCAAATAAAAAATTGTGACCCATTGTCGTTGATGTCCCGGGTGCGATCTTCGTTCCGGGGCATTTTGGCCATGGAGACCGTGCCGCGGCGGTGTGGCTGGTCGCTGGGTTCCGGGGTCAGGCCGAAACCCGGCCCGCCGGTGCCGTGCAGGGTGCGGTCCGCTTCCTTGCTGAGCGGGTCACCCCCTTGGATGATGAAGCCGGGGATCACGCGATGAAACGTCGTGCCGTTGTAAAATCCGATTTTGGCGAGATTCAGAAAGTTGTCCACGTGGCGAGGCGCCACGTCCGTGTAAAACTGGATCGTGATGTTGCCGAACCTGGTGGAGATGACGACTTTGGGATTTTTTTTCTTGAACGTCAGGGATGCACTCATCAACCGAATGTAGCAAGGCCGGTGGTCGTTGGGCAACCGTTCGATTTCCCCCTCCCCCTCACCCCAACACTCTCCGATGGGGAGAGGGAGCAGAGAACATTTTCTCTCCCTTGATGGGAGAGGATGAAGGTGAGGGTGGTTTAAGTTCAGGCGGGGTCGGTCGGATTAGCGCAGCGTAATCCGACAACTGAGGCCGTCGGCCGGGCGGATGCCGAGCCAGCAGATTGCGCCGAAGAATGCCAGAATGGCGGCGATCATGAGGGCGATGGTCCATCCGAATTCGTTTGCGATCCAAGGCGTGAGCGTGGGGGAGAGAGTGCCGCCCAGGTTGGCGCCGGTATTCATGATCCCGGACAAGGTGCCGGCGTGGGATTTGGATAGATCCACGGTTGAACTCCAAAACGCGCCGACGCTGAAATACAGCCATCCCGCGCCCAAGGACAAGAAGGCCAGGGCAATGAGAGGATGTTCAATTGCCGCCCCGGCGAGGATGGAAACGGCGGCCAGGGTCATTCCCCCGGCTCCGGTCCAGGATCGCCCCTTATTCACGCCGAATCGTCCGGACAGACGGTCCGTGACCCAGCCGCCGATGGGACAGAAGATCGTCATGGCGATAAAGGGACTGGCGGCGAACAGGGCGCCTCGCAACACGCTGAAGTTCCGGACTTCCACGAGGTAGAGGTAAAACCAGGACAGGTACACGTAGGCCACGTATCCGAAACACGTGTAACTCAAGACCAGCCACCACACGCTTGAGGTTCGGACGAAGGCTTTCCAGGGAACGGGCGCCGCGGTTTCGGGCTCGCTTGGTACAGGCGTGTGGCCGCGGATCAACGCGGCTTCCCCGGCATTGACCCGTGGATGCTCGTCGGGCCGGTCCGTGGCGAACCAAAACCACAGCATGGCGATGAGCACGCCGAGGCCTCCGGCCCAATAAAAAGCGGACTGCCAGCCGTAATTCACCATGATCCAGGCCGTGACCGGGGGCGTGAGCGCGGACCCGATCCCGATCCCGCTGATCGTGATGGCAATGCCGAGTCCTCGTTCCTGCGGACCGCACCAATTAGCCACGGTCCGGTTGAAGTTGGGGAAGGCCGCGGCTTCCCCAACGCCGATCAGGAATCGCACGATCATCAGCGATCCCCAAATGCCCAGGACGCCAGCGAGAAACGACGACGGGGCCAGGGCGGTCATCGCCGTAAAGAGCGACCACCAGATCACGGCCAGGGTCAGGACTTTTCTGGGACCCCATCGGTCTCCCAGCCGGCCTCCCGGTATTTGAAACAGGGCATATCCCAGGACAAATGCTGAAAAAATCTGTCCCATCTGAACGTTGGTGAGCCCGAGAGCCGGGATCATCTGCCGTGCCGTGACCGAAATGTTGACCCGGTCAATGTACGTGATAATGCTTATTAAAAGCAGGAGGGCCAGAATAGTCCGGCGCGCGTGGGACGGTTTGAGTTCGGTTGAGGGCTGGGACATGAACGTTCTCTTTCCGGTTAAGCGCACTGTAACGGGGTTTGCCGGAGAATGCCACATCCGTTGAATTGAACGGAAGTTACGGTTGAAACTTGATCGTAGTCCGTGATAGAGGGACTTTCAGGCATAGGGTTCCTAGATCCATGTGCCACACAAGATCAGATCGGGAGGTAAAGGACAATGGCAACCAGAGCCCGGGAAAAACCCAAGGCCAGGGGGAAGAAGTCGGGACGGTCCGCATCCACGGCAAAGCCTAAGCAATCGAAGGCGAAGCAAGCTCCGCCGAAAAAGAAATCGAAGACTGCGATCAAGAAAGGGACCGCCAAAAAGGCCCCTATAAAGAAAGTTGCTGCCAAGAAAGTGGCTGTCAAGAAAGCGGCTGCCAAGAAAGTGGCCGCGAAGAAGGCGGCCGTGAAGAAACGTCCGGCCAAAGGAAAAACGCCGGCGGCGGTCAAGCCCAAAAAGGTTGCCGCGAAGAAACCGGTCGCCAAGAAAGCCGCCGCGAAGAAACCGGCGGCCAAGCCCGCGCAAAAACGTCCGGCCACCAGGAAACAGGTCCCAAGCCCCAAAAAGGCAACGAAGCCTGCCCCGGCATCTGAAACGCCGGCGGCGAGCTTAGTTCCCGCTGCAATGGAAGAGATGGCCGGGGACGTTGTTCTTGAGTCGCTTGAACCGGATTTGTCCGGATTCGATGATGAGGCGGCCGATGAATTTTCCGCCGATCTTGATGATGACATGACCGATGACATTTCCGACGACTTCGATGAAGACGCGGGATTTGGCCCCCTTGCCGAAGACCATGATGATGATCTGACGGAAGATTTGTCCGAGGAGTTGGAGGCCGAGAAATACTTCAGAGAAGCGGAAGCGGGTTTGGATGACGACGATTTGCCCCGTGGGTGGTAAGAGGATTGCCCTTGGCCCTGTGGTTGTTATGATACAAGGAGAATTTGATGTCTGACACTGAAGGTCTGCCACGGATAGGTGAGAATGCCCCTGATTTTTCCGCAGTGACCACCCTGTCTCAAGATTTTGGATTCAGCGCCTGGCAAGAACAGGATTGGGTTGTCTTCTTTTCCCATCCTGCGGATTTTACGCCCGTGTGCACCACGGAATTGGCGGAATTTGCCCGCCGGCACGAAGACTTCAAGAAGAAAGGCGTCAAGTTACTCGGCGTCAGTGTGGACAGCATTCATGCCCATCTGGCTTGGCTCGCGAATATCAAGGAAAAACTGGGCGTCACGATTCCCTATCCCTTGGTGGCGGACGTCGATATGCAGGTTGCCCGGCTCTATGGCATGATCCATCCCGGGGCCAGTGCGACCGCCACGGTTCGCGCGTTGTTCGTGATCGATCCCAAACGCGTGATCCGGGCCCTGATCTATTACCCGATGAACGCTGGACGGAACGTGGACGAAGTCTTTCGCTTGGTCACGGCACTCCAAACGGCCGACAATTTCTCCTGTGCGACCCCCGTCAATTGGCAGGAAGGCGAAAAAGTGGTCGTGCCGCCCCCCAAAACGGTTGCGGAAGTCGAGGAACGGCTCAGCCACTCCGACCGGGAAGTCAAGGATTTTTACCTCACCCTGAAAGACCCGAAGCCGCAAACCTGAGGCAGGATCGCCCTCGCCCGGAGAATGCCATTTCTCCGAACACCTTCTCTCGTCTTTTTGTCATCCCTGTATGTGTTCAGTAATTCGTTGATGCTGTTCTCGCTTCTTTGTGTGCTCTATGCCCCGCCTTTGAAAGACAACCCCCTCAATCCCCCTTATCAGGGGGACGAAGGATTCTCCCACCCCGATCAGGGGGACGAAGGATTCTCTCCCCCGATCAGGGGGACGAAGGATTCTCTCCCCCGATCAGGGGGACGACAGATTCTTTCCCCCGATCAGGGGGACGACAGATTCTTTCCCCCCTGATAAGGGGGGCAGGGGGGTTAGTAGAGGCGGACTGGAGCATGCCCTGAGCAAAGCGAACGGGTGTCCGCCCTCCCTTCTTGGGGGCCGATCCTCCATTCTGTCAACGAATTAGTGAACATCTACAATCCTCGACGCTCCCCCTCTGTCATCCTTGCGCACGCGAGGATCCAGGGTTGTTTCTTTACCGACTGAGGAAAAAGCAAAGACACTGGATCAGTCCCCGATCCTCGATTAAGAACGTCAAGGACAGGCTATTTGTAATCGAGGATCCAGTTCATATGGTCGAGGATGACAGAAGGAGGTAGTGAAATCAGAACAGTCCGACAATATTGCCGTTGGCGTCGAGGCCTACGGCTTCGGCGACGGGGTCGTCGTCGATCGTCTTCACCACCAATCAATTTTTCCTGCGCCACCTGCTCAATCGGGCGAAGGATCGCCTTGCCGGCGATTTCACTGTTGACGGTCGAAGCGCGGCATGCGGCGCTCAACCGGATCGACACCGCGGTTGCGCGTTTGCTCGAAGAGGATCGAGACGTGATCATCATCAGAGACTTCAATACCATGGGTGCCGGCGACCGGCATTCACGACGATCGACGGTTGTTTGAATTGCTCGTTCTTGAAGGGGCGCAAGCCGGGTTGAGTTGGAACACGATTCTGCAAAAACGTGAAGCGTTCCGTATGGCCTTTGATCATTTCAACCCTGCATCGATCGCCGGATACGACGCACGAAAAATACGATGCCTGTTGACCAACCCCGGTATCGTTCGGAACCGGCTTAAAATTCAAGCGGCCATTTCCAATGCGCAGGTTTTTCTGCTGGTCCAAAAAGAGGTCGGCAACTTTGATGAGTATATTTGGGCATTCGTTGATGGCCGGCCTCTCTCCAATCGATGGAAATCTCCACGCGACGTTCCCTGCAACACGCCGGTTTCGGATGCCATGAGTCAGGACCTGAAACGCCGGGGCTTCACGTTCGTCGGCTCGACGATTTGCTACGCGTTCATGCAAGCCATTGGTATGGTCAACGATCATACGACCGACTGCTTTCGATACCGTCAGCTACCCGAAGGAACCGCTGATCCTCGACGTGCTTAATCGAGGATCAGCGGTTCCCTAACCAGTCTTCATCGCTCACGGCACTCATTGTGTATCCGACCAACAGGTATCTCGCAAAGGCATAGCGACAAACGCAACAGAGAAAAACTGACGCAATCTTCAACATAAAATGAAGCATCACCCTATATTGTATTAGATATAAATAGGACGACCATATATTGTTACCTGAAAACTGAAACAATGAATTGAAAAACATAAATCTTATTGGTATAGTGTAGTTGGAACGTTTGTTCCGTTTGCATGGTGTGGCTGGAACGTTCGTTCCGTAAATGGTATCGAACGGCAAAACGTTGTCATTCTTTTTGTTGCTGTCGCTACTGCGGGAAGGAATTTCGGTACAGCATACCGCTCTCAGTTTCGATGGGTCATTCGGTTCTGATTGGAGAGAAACATAGCTGTTTCCACACAAAAGGAAGCACGTTATGGCAAGTCAAGGCGCCATTGAACGAGAAGTCGCAATTTTTGAGCAACACCAGCGCGAGGGACAAACACGATGGTTCATTCGCGTATCCTGTAATTTTTTCGAACCACGAGTTTATGGTCCCTTTCCGGACGAACGTGCAGCCGAACGGTTTCGAGGGGGGTGCGGAGTTCGAGCTCCGAAAATTGTTAGACGATCAACTCCCGAGCCTGTCCGACGATTCCCCTTTCCCTGTCCTTCGTTAAAGAAACCTCTGATCATCAACCGGCTTCGTCCACAAAAAATGGGAGCAACCTTGTCGATTTTTTTTGTACTGTATGGTACTGTATAAAATTGCAACATACCTAAGGTAATTGGGGAACGCTCTATTTGACACATCCTCTAACGGCAGCACCGCAAAGGAGGACATATCATGGCATGGCTCGTGAAT
>JAJDZI010000045.1 GCA_022824735.1 Nitrospirales bacterium | reverse complement strand
CGTGAATAATAACGCGCTTCCCCGTTTGGTCTCGCGCAGTCTCCAGGACCGCTTGCGTGTCATGCCCGCGGTGGTGGTGACGGGTGCCCGACAGACCGGCAAGAGCACCTTGGTCCAGGACCTTACACCGGGCGGGCGGCGCTATGTCTCGCTGGATGATCTCGACGCGCTCGACGCGGCCCGCCGAGACCCGGAGGCGCTCGTGGGCGGCGAGCGGCCGGTGACACTGGACGAAGTGCAGCGTGAACCGGACGTGCTGCACGCCGTGAAGCGCGAGATCGACCGACGTCGTCGGCCGGGCCGGTTTCTGCTCACCGGCTCGGCCAACCTACTCCTCATGCGCCGGGTTTCTGAGTCGCTCGCAGGGCGTGCGAGTTACCTGACCTTGTGGCCGATGACTCTGCGCGAGCAGCGGGGACACGGGTGTTGCGGCTTGTGGGAGGAGTTGCTCGGAACGCGTGACCGTGATTGGCTTGACCTCGTGGCCATGCAGCCTGATCAGCGGGAAGACTGGCGGGTGTTGGCTGGGCGTGGTGGTTTTCCGGTTCCAGCCGTTCACCTGAAAACGGCCGCGGAACGCGTCATCTGGTTTGACGGCTACGTGCGCACCTACCTCGAGCGCGACTTGCAGGAGATTTCTGCGATTGCCGCGTTGCCTGATTTCCGCCGCCTGATGCAAGCCGCCTGTCTGCGGCTCGGCGGACTTGTCAACCAGACGGACCTGAGCCGTGACGTTGCACTGCCGCAACCAACGGTGCGTCGCTACCTCAACCTCCTGGAGACGTCTCACCTCCTGGTGCGGCTGCCCGCCTACGCCGTGAACCGCACGAAGCGGCTTATCAAGTCGCCAAAACTCTATTGGGGCGATACGGGAGTGGCACGGCATCTCGCGGGGGACGCCGTGCCCGGAGGTGTGCATCTCGAGAACCTCGTGCTCCACGACCTGCTGGCGTGGCGCGACGCCAGCCTCGACCGTATCGAGGTGTTCTACTGGCGCACGACGGTCGGTGAGGAAGTGGATTTCGTGATCGAGGCGGGTGGCCGTCTGCTGCCAGTCGAGATCAAGGCGACGGGCCACCCTCGCCTCGGCGACGCGGCACACTTGCGCACTTTCCGTGCAGAATACGGGAACAAGGCCCGGGCAGGGCTTTTGCTGCATACGGGAAACACGCTCGAGTGGCTCACGCCCGACGTGCTCGCGGCACCATGGTCGAAAGTGCTGTGAGTGGCTGTGTTCACACATGCGTGGTGTGCCCTACACACTATTGACAAATAATGAAGGGGGCCCTAGGATCGTTTGATGGGTTCTGGCATCAGGTTGGCCGGGCCCTTTTTTTGTGACTATTTTCCGGAAAAGGCTGGACATATGGGAAATTTGGTGGTCATCGGCTCCCAGTGGGGGGATGAAGGCAAGGGAAAAATCGTCGATATCCTGGCCCGGGAGGCGGATCTCATCGTGCGCTTTCAAGGCGGCTCTAATGCCGGACACACGGTCGTCACGAAGAAAGGCACGTTCGTCTTTCACTTGATTCCATCCGGAATTCTCTCCAGGGGGAAACAGTGCCTCTTAAGCAACGGGGTGGTGATCGACCCCGGGGCCTTGATCGAAGAACTCGATCAATTAGCGGCCCAGGGCATCAAGGTCGGAAGGAATTTTGCCATCAGCCAGCGCGCGCACCTGATCATGCCGTATCATAAGGCCATCGACAAAGCTGCGGAAAAGGCCAGGGGCGCTCACCGGATCGGGACCACCGGCAAAGGAATCGGCCCGGCCTACGTGGACAAAATGGCGCGTATCGGGATTCGGATGGGAGACCTGCTTGATCCCGAAGGGTTCCGGGAGAAAGTGGAACGGAGTTTGGCCGAAATCAACAGTTTTCTCCGGCACGTCTACGGCGTGCGCGTGTTTCAGGCCGACCGGATTTGTGAAGAATACCTGACCTATGCCCGGCGATTGGCTCCTTACATGACGGATGATTCCTTGTTGATTCACAAGGCCATGGAAAGCGGCCGGCGCGTGCTCTTTGAAGGGGCCCAGGGGACGCACCTGGACGTGGATCTCGGGACGTATCCTTTTGTGACGTCCTCCAATGCCTGTGCCGGTGGCGCATGTACCGGAGGAGGAGTGGGTCCGACAAGAATCGACGCGGTGCTGGGCGTCACCAAAGCCTATACCACGCGTGTGGGCAGCGGGCCGTTTCCCACGGAGTTGTCCAATGACGTGGGCAGTGGGTTGCAGGAACGCGGGCAGGAATTCGGCGCCACCACGGGCAGGGCCCGCCGGTGTGGATGGTTGGACGCGGTGCTGTTGCGCTATGCCGTTCGGGTCAACGGCTGCACGTCGCTGGCGGTGACGAAACTGGACGTGCTGGATGGGGTACCGGAACTCAACATTGCGGTCGGATATCGTCATCAGGGCAAACTGTATCGCGAGATGCCCATCGACTCGCGTATCCTCGCGCAGTGCGAACCCGTCTATGAGGTGTTCCCGGGATGGAAAGGGACGACGACCGGCGCGACGTCCTATAGGGCTTTGCCGGTTGAGGCCAGGCGGTACATGAAGCGTATTGAGGCCCTCACGTCGTGCCCGATCGACATCGTGTCAACGGGTTCTCACCGGGAACATACGATCATGCTGAAGAACCCCATGACGCAGGTACGCCCCCGGCGCAAACTTTCGAAACCCCTGATTTAATGTACTATCGGGCGCAGGGCTGCGTTGTGTCCTCGCTCAACCCTCACCTATCTCGTCTGATAAGCTTCGGGTTTCGCTCCGGGACGCCTTGCCCTGCATCCCGCTATCACAATAAACATGTCCTCGACGTTCTTAATCGGGGATCAGAGGTTCCTTTCCAAAGTCCGTGCTTGACCATCACGGCCCTAAGGCGCAGCCCGTAAAGCTCGGGCGTTTGACAACACCGGGACCGGTTGTTAGCATCCGGCGCAGGTGAGCCGCTAGCTCAGTTGGTAGAGCATCGCCCTTTTAAGGCGAGGGCCCTCGGTTCGAGCCCGAGGCGGCTCACCATTTTTGGCGAAGCGACAAGCCTCCGTCGAGACGCCTCGCTTGCCTTCGGTCAGGGAAAGTGCTAAGGTCTTGACAGTAAAGTGGGCGGGAGCCCACTTTTTTTTGCACTGCTGTTCTCCAAGATCATTCCGGAAGCCGTGGAATTGCGGGTATGAACGGGCTGGAGAGCCAAGTCCAGCGTATTGCCGAGCCCATTGCCAAGGCCCTCCGCCTTGACATTGTCGACGTCGAGTGTCACGGCAAGGGAGCCAAGACCATCGTGCGGGTGTTTGTGGAGAAAGAGGGAGGCGTTGGGATTCAGGATTGCGAACAGTTTCACCATTCACTCGGGCGAGCGCTTGACGTGGCCGATCCGGTTCCGCACGCCTATCGTCTCGAGGTATCGTCTCCGGGTCTCGATCGTCCGCTGAAGCAGCGAAAGGACTATGATCAGGCGGTTGGACTGAACATTCGAGTCAAGGTCCATACCCCCGTTCAAGGGAAGGGAACGGTGATCGGTCAGTTGACCGAGGTCGATGACCGGGGCATTACCCTGCAGGTTCCGGTGCGAAAATCCCGGACGGTTCGACGGGTGGTTCTTGAATGGGATGTCGTTGCCCAGACCAGACGCGAAATCGAATGGTAACGGAGGACTTGAGGATGGGGGGAATGATGCAGCCGAATCTTGGTCAGCACGAAGAGGGGCGGTTATGAAGCGTGAACTGATGGCAGTCATCGAACAAGTGGGACGTGAAAAAGGTATTGATAAATATCGGGTGCTTGCGGCCGTGGAATCTGCGCTGCTGACTGCGGCAAAGAAACGGTATGGCAACAACGAGAATATCCAGGTTCAAATTGATCCGGAAACCGGGGAAATTTCCATCGTGTCATTGAAAACCATCTCGGACCAGATTACCGATGTCAATGCCCAGATTTCCCTGGATGAAGCGCGGGCCATTGATGGAGAAGCTGAATTGGGGGATGAGATCGGCTCGCTCATCGACGTCGAGGAATTCGGGCGGATCGCGGCGCAGGCGGCGAAACAGGTAATCTGTCAAAAAGTCCGGGAAGCCACGTGGGAGGCGGTCGAGCGGGAATATTCGAAGCGTGAAGGAGAGTTGGTGCACGGGATCATCCTTGGACAGGAGCGCCGGAATTACCTGGTGGAAATCGGTAAGACCGAGGCGGTGCTGCCCGTCCATGAACAAATTCCCCGCGAGGTTCACCGGCGAGGCGATCGCGTTCGGGCGTTGTTGTTGGAAGTGCGCCGGACCCCGAAAGACGTCCAGGTGGTCCTGTCCCGAGCCCATCCGCAGTTCGTGGTCAAACTCTTTCAGTTGGAGGTGCCGGAGGTCACGGAAAAAATTCTGGAAATTAAAGGGGTCGTGCGTGAACCCGGGGATCGAACCAAAATCGCGGTGTTCTCCAAGGATAAAGCGGTGGACCCGGTCGGCGCCTGTGTGGGAATTAAGGGTTCCCGCGTTCAGGCCATCGTGCGGGAACTCAAAGGAGAAAAGATCGACATCATCCCGTGGACGACGGACCCTCGTGTGTTTATCGGCGAAGCGTTGAATCCGGCCTCCATCGAGAAAGTCGGCATCGACGAGGAGAAAAAGGCGGCCCTGGTCGTGGTGGCGGATTCACAATTATCGTTGGCCATCGGCAAAAACGGGCAAAACGTCCGCCTTGCCGCCAAGTTGACCGGATGGAAAATCGACATCATCAGCGTCAGCGAGTATGAAAAAGAAAAACTCGAGCGGGAACGGGAAATCAAAGCCGCCTTGGCCGAGGAAACCGCGGCGCAACAGGGACACGAGACCGGCGCTGAAAAACCGTTGTCAAGCCTGGCGGGTGACGGGGCAACGAATGAAGCGTCTGAGGTGGCGTCCGGAGAGACGGTTGAATCCGGGGAAGCGTCCGCGTAACGAATCACGATGCGAGTCTATGAATTAGCCAAAAAGCTGGGCAAGGAAAGCAAGGTCCTGATTGCCGAACTGGGCAAATTGGGAATTGCGGTCTCCTCCCATAGCAATGCCTTGAGTGAGGAGGATCTCCAGAAAGCCTTGAAAGCGCTTTCGGGTAAGGCAGACCCGCAGACCCCGGTACGGAAGAAGGCAACCGGATCGTACAAACCGGGCAAAACCGCAAAAGCCCCGGCGACTTCGCCGGCCAAGACGCGTAGCCAAGCTGCTCGGGAAAAGGAAAAGGCTGCGGAAGAGGAGGTTCGTAAACCCGAGAAAAAACACATTTTAATCAAGCGACGAAAAGCAGAAATCCTCCCTTCTTCCGACTCCGAGACCGTGGCAGAAGAAACGTCTCTTGGGGACGGCATCGGCTCCGTGATTGCCAGGAGCGAACCCCCTGAACCGGCGGACGTGATTGATGAGCCGCCCGAAGTTGCAGCCATATCTCAGGCCTTGGCCGCTGAAGCGGCGCTCCCCGACGTTGTCCCGTCAATCGAAGACAAGGCCGCGCCTGTTGCGACCGGCGAACCGGTCACCGCTCAACCTCAACAAACGGCGGATGAGCCCAAAAAGGTCAAGGAAGAAGAGAAACCCAAAAAGGGCCGGAAAGCCGGGAAACCGCGTGACGAAGACCTCTTTGCCGAGATCTATGAAGATGCGGCTCGCTGGCAGGATCTTCGTCCCCTTCCCACCCTCAGGCGGGAAGAACGCGCTCGACACGTTCCTTCTGCCACGCCGACCGAAATCACGAAACCCAGACGAAAGACCGTCAAATTGTCATCGGGCATGACGGTCAAGGAATTTGCGGAACACTTGGGAATCCGGGCGGCGGACGTGATACGCAAATTGATGGAAATGGGCATCGGCCTCACGCTGAATCAACCCATGAATCTGGATGCCGGTGTGCTGATTGCCGAAGGACTCGGGATCCAAGTTGAGATTCAGACGGAAAAAGAGGGTGAGGCATTGCTGGAAGAAATGCTTGAGCCGGCGACCGAGTCGCAATTTGCGTCCCGGGCTCCGGTGGTCACGATTATGGGGCACGTGGATCATGGGAAAACGTCGTTGCTCGATGCCATTCGTCAGACCAAGGTGACGCAACAGGAAGCCGGCGGCATCACGCAACATATCGGGGCCTATTCCGTGCAGGTCGGGGAGAAAAGCGTGACCTTTCTGGATACCCCCGGTCACGAAGCGTTTACGGCCATGAGGGCGCGCGGGGCGCAAGTCACCGATATTGTGGTTTTGGTGGTTGCCGCGGATGACGGCGTCATGCCGCAAACGCTCGAGGCCGCGAATCATGCGCAGGCCGCCGGGGTCCCCATCGTGGTGGCCGTCAACAAAATCGACAAACCCGGCGCCAATCCGGATCGAATCAAGCAGGGCCTGTCGGAACAGGGGCTCGTTCCCGAATCCTGGGGCGGACAGACGATCTACGTGGAAGTGTCGGCGAAGGAAAAACAGGGATTGGACACGTTATTGGAGATGTTGTTGCTGCAAGCCGAGGTTATGGAGTTGAAGACGGATCTCACCCAGCCCACGAAGGGAGTCGTGTTGGAAGCCAAGTTGGATCGGGGTCGCGGTCCCGTGGCCACCGTTCTGGTCCAAAGTGGAACGTTGACGGTCGGAGCCGCGTACGTGGTCGGAGCGACCAGCGGCCGCGTCCGGGCACTGGTATCACACGACGGAAAGAAAGCGCGTGAGGCCGGACCTTCCACTCCCGTGGAGGTGATCGGCTTGTTAGGGTTACCGGCGGCCGGCGATCAATTGGTCGTGGTCAAAGATGAGCGGGTGGCCAGGGAGATTGCCGAGTCCCGGCATCAAAAGCGGCGTACGGCGGAGCTTGGGACCGGCCCGAGCCGGCTCACGTTGGACGCGCTGTTTGCTCACGGCCAGGAGTCGGACAGAAAAGAACTGGCGGTGTTGGTGAAAGCGGATGCGCAAGGGTCGGTCGGGGCCCTGTGCGAATCCATCGCCAAAATTTCCTCCGAAAGCGTCAAGGTGCAGATTATTCATCGAGGCGTGGGAGGCATTACCGAATCGGACGTGTTGCTGGCGTCCGCGTCGAAGGCGCTGGTGGTTGGATTCCACGTTCGTCCGGACCCTAAAGCCACGGCGCTCGCTGAACGCGAGGGCGTGGAAGTCCGGCTCCATACCATCATTTACAATGCGCTCGCCGACGTCAAAGCTGCGGCCGAAGGTTTGCTGGATCCGACCTTTACGGAACGCGTATTGGGACGCGCGGAGGTTCGACAGGTCTTTTCGATTCCCAAAGTCGGCTCGATCGCAGGCTGTTACGTGACGAATGGGCATATTGCCCGCGCGAGTGAGGGCGTTCGCTTGTTGCGGGACAGCGTGGTCGTCTATGAAGGGAAATTGGGCTCATTGCGGCGCTTTAAAGACGACGTCCGGGAAGTGCACCAAGGGTATGAGTGCGGGATCGGCATCGAAAATTTCAATGACATTAAAGCCGGCGACGTGATTGAAGCGTACGTCTTTGACAAAGAGACGGCCAAGTTGTGAGCCGTGCTGAAAACAGATGGTGGTCGGAGTTTGCCGGATAGAATTGCATTTTCCCGAAGGGCATTCGCTGAAATCGAAACGTCAGATTCTGTCCAGCCTCAAAGCCCGTCTGTGCAGGACGTTCAAGGTGTCGGTGGCCGAACTTGGCGATCATGATCTGTGGCAACGATCCGTGTTGGGCATTGCCTGTATTGCGAATGAATCGAGTCACGTGAACCGGGTTCTCGATCAGGCGATGAATATGATTCGAGCCACTCCGACGTTGGAGTTGCTCGATTTTCGCATCGAACTCTTGTAGGGACGAGAAGAGGCGCGAGTGTCGTGTCGAAACCGGCGTATAAACGATCGGTCAGGGTGGCTGATCAGGTCAGGATGGAGGTCGCGGACATTCTTGCCAGAAAATGCAAGGATCCCCGGCTCAAGTTTGTGACGGTTACCGACGTGGAGATGAACAACGATCTGCGGAAAGCCTACGTCTACGTGTCTCTGTTGGGGAACCACGTCGAAGTGGAAGCTGCCCGTAAGATGCTCGACCATGCGTCCGGCTTCGTCCGGTTGGAATTGGGCCGGCGCTTGGAATTGCGCTATACGCCGGAGGTGTCATTCTGGTTCGACTCGAGCGGCTCACGGGGAGACAAGATCGACCGGCTTCTTGATGCCGTGTTTCCTGAGGATGAATCGGAGCGTACAGGAACCTCTGATTGAGAGCGGTTGGGATGAATCCGGGTGAGAGGGCCGGGTATGATGACGGAATGTCTTGATGGT
Organism: Nitrospirales bacterium; assembly: GCA_022824735.1. Lineage (GTDB taxonomy): Bacteria > Nitrospirota > Nitrospiria > Nitrospirales > UBA8639 > Bin75. The sequence goes on along the minus strand of JAJDZI010000045.1, from coordinate 24,200 downwards.
CGTTCTCCCGGTCAGGTGGCGCCGGCTGCGCCGCATGGCGTGCTGAACGTCTCGAAGCCTGCCGGGTGGACGTCGCACGACGTCGTGGCCAAGGTTCGCCGCCTTCTCCAGGTCCGTAAGGTCGGGCATGCGGGAACATTGGATCCCGAAGCCACCGGTGTGCTGCCCGTCCTGCTAGGGCAAGGGACGAGGCTCTCGGCCTTGCTTGTGCATTGGGATAAGGAATACGAGGCCGTCTTGTGTCTGGGGCGAGAGACCACGACTCAGGACGCCGCGGGGGACATTGTGCGGGAATGTCCCGTCCACGGGCTCAGTCCGGAAACCGTTCGCGAGGCAGTTGCGCAATTTTGCGGTGAACAGCAGCAGGTACCGCCTATGTATTCGGCGGTTAAAATCGGGGGACAACCGCTGTATAAAGCGGCTCGCGCAGGCAAAACCGTTGAGCGTCAGGCACGGCCCGTGACCATTCATCACATTGAGGTCCTGACGTTGTCCCTGCCCTACGTCACGCTTCGGGTTCGTTGTTCCAAGGGCACGTACATTCGCACTCTATGCGCGGATATCGGCGGGGCACTGGGGGTGGGGGGGCACCTGAGCCAATTGACTCGCAGTCGCGTGGGACCGTTTCACCTCGATCGGGCGTGGCCGCTTGACGACGTCGGACGCGTCGAAGACCTGTTCGAGCACCCGGGAGTGTTTCTGAGTCTCGATGAAGCGTTGGCCGACCTTCCGTTCGTGGTCGTTGAGCCGTCCATGGTCGGGAAGGTCTTGAATGGGATGCCCGTTTCGGACGCGGACCTCTGGTCTGAGGATCGTCGAGAGGCCTCCGTCGAGACGTTGATCCGGGTGAAAGACGATATGGGACGATTGCTGGCCCTCGGCAAATGGGCTCCATCAACGTCGTATGCGACAAAACATCAAGTACGGATGGTCAAAGTGTTTACTGAGACGTCATAAAACGTAAAGGAGATTGGTATGGTGGCAGCAATCAAGGAAGCAAAATCGGATATCGTAGAGCGCCATCGCGCTCATGAATGTGATACGGGTTCGTCGGAGGTGCAAATTGCCTTGTTGACGAACCGCATCACCTATTTGACCGACCATTTGCGCACGCATAAAAAAGATCATCATTCGCGACACGGGCTGCTGAAAATGGTGAGCCTGCGCCGGCGGTTGTTGGATTATTTGCATCGCAAAGACGTCGGGCGCTATCGAGCCCTGCTTGGCAAATTAGGGCTGCGGAAATAACGCGCCGTTTCGTGACGGGCGCGAAGAAGGTCAGAAGGCAAAGGGCAAAAGGCAAAAAGGAGAGAAGTACATGGTACAAGCAGTTGAAATGGAGATCGCGGGACGGACGTTGAGGTTGGAGACAGGGCGAATGGCCAAACTGGCCGATGGGGCTGTCTTGGCCTCCTATGGAGACACCGTGGTTTTGGCGACGGCCGTGGCGTCCAAGACGTTGAAGCCGGACACGGATTTTTTGCCGCTCACCGTCAATTATCAGGAAAAGGCCTATTCGGCCGGAAAAATTCCTGGGGGGTATTTCAAGCGGGAAGGGGCTCCGTCGGAAAAAGAAACCCTGACGAGCCGGCTCATTGACCGGCCGATTCGCCCACTGATCATGGAGCGTTTTTATTATGAGACACAAGTCATTGCGTCCGTGCTCTCCGTGGATCACTCGATGACCTCGGAAGTGGTGGGCATCACGGCTGCCTCCGCCGCGCTCTCAATCTCGGATATTCCTTTTTCCGGCCCGTTGGCCGGTGTCAGGATCGGCCGCGTAAACGGCCAATTCGTGGTCAACCCCAGTATGCAGGAACTCCAGAACAGCGAACTCGATTTGGTGGTCGCCGGCACCCAGGATGCGATCCTGATGGTGGAAGCCGGGGCGAGTGGGCTGTCCGAGTCCGTGTTCCTGGAGGCATTGGCGTTGGCCCATTCGGAAATCAAGAAGATCGTGGTCAAAATCGTGGAGTTACAGGGATTGGCGGGACGGCCCAAGCGGGTGGTGCCGGTGGAGCCGGTCGACGAGGCCCTGGAACGGCAGGTCTGCGAATTGGTGGCCGGCCCGGTTCGGGAAGCCGTACTCATCGCCAACAAAACCGACCGGCAAGAGCGATTGGACCAGATCCTGTCCGAGGCAGTCGACAAGCTCGGTGACGAGGACCCGGTGCGCAGCCGGCAGGTCAAAGAGGTCTATCATGACGTGGAATATCGTGAAGTCCGCGAGATGATTTTGGAAAAACAGATCCGCGCCGATGGCCGGGGTCCGACCGATATCCGGCCCATTACGTGCGAAACGAGTCTGTTGCCGCGGACGCACGGCTCCGCCCTGTTCACCAGGGGGGAAACCCAAAGCCTGTCCGTGGTCACGTTGGGGACCTCGGAGGATGAGCAGCGTATCGATGCCCTTGAGGGGGAATATTTCCGCAATTTCATGCTCCATTACAATTTCCCTCCGTTCAGCGTGGGGGAAGCCCGGCCGTTGCGGTCGCCCGGTCGACGCGAAGTCGGACATGGAAAACTGGCGGCGCGCGCGCTGACGTCGGTGCTGCCGGACAAGGAGACCTTTCCCTATACCATTCGCATCGTGTCGGACATTTTGGAATCCAACGGCTCCTCCTCCATGGCGACGGTCTGTGGGGGCACCCTGGCCATGATGGATGCCGGTGTGCCCATCAAGGAACCCGTGGCGGGTATTGCCATGGGGCTCATCAAAGAAGGCGACCGGGTCCTGATCCTGTCGGATATTCTGGGACTCGAAGATCACCTGGGCGACATGGATTTCAAAGTGACGGGGACCCGAACGGGCGTCACCGCGCTCCAGATGGACATCAAAATCGAGGGGATCACGATCGAGTTGATGAGGCAGGCCCTCGAACAAGCCCGGGTCGGCCGGCTCCACATTCTGGAGAAAATGGAGGGCTCGCTCTCATCGCCACGGGAATCCCTGGCGCCCCATGCTCCTCGCATTTATACGATTCAAATCAAAACGGACAAGATTCGGGACGTTATCGGACCGGGCGGGAAAGTCATCCGCGGCATCATTGCGGAATGCGGAGTCAAGGTCAACGTCGATGATACGGGCCTGGTGACGATTGCGTCGGTGGACGAATCGTCGGCCCGGCAGGCCATTGACATGATCAACCGGTTGACGGAGGAAGCGGTCGTGGGGAAAACCTACCTCGGGACCGTCCGGAAGATCGTCGATTTTGGCGCCTTCGTCGAGATTTTACCCAACATCGACGGCTTGGTGCATATTTCCCAATTAGCCGAGCATCGCGTCAAATCCGTGGCCGATGAACTGGCGGAAGGGGAACAGGTCATGGTCAAGGTCCTGGAAATCGACAAGCAGGGCAAAATTCGTCTGAGCCGAAAAGAGGCGTTGGCAGAATCGGAACAGTCTTCTGCCGCGTCCTAGCAAATTATTCTTTGACACGTTTCCCACTCTAATCCCTGGTAGCGAAAACATGACTTGGACGCGTAAACTTGTCCTCGATAACGGCGTTCGTGTGGTGATGGAACGGATGCCGTCCCTCAAGTCCGTTGCCGTCAGTGTGTGGGAACGCGTCGGCACCAGGGATGAAGGGCCCCGGCAGAAGGGGTTTGCCCACTTTCTCGAACACATGATGTTCAAAGGCACGCGCCGCCGGTCTGCGACGCAGATTTCGCACGAAATCGACAGCCTGGGTGGAGAGATGAATGCCTTTACCACCCATGAAACCACCACCCTGTACATCAAGGTCTTGGACCAACAAATCGGGCAGGCGATCGATTTATTGGCCGACGTGTTTTATCACTCCCGTTTTGACCGCAAGGAGATCGAACGGGAAAAACAGGTCGTGCTGGAGGAAATCCGAATGGTTCGGGACGACCCGGAAGATTTCGTGCAGGAACTGCATGCCAAGCAGGTGTTACGGGGACATCCCCTGGGGCGGTCGATCCTGGGGGATCAGGCCACCATGAAGCGCATGCAGCGACGCGACCTGCTTCGCTATCTGGAAGAACACTATCGTCCGGAGAAAACCGTGATTGCCGTGGCGGGGAATTTCGAGGTGAAGAAAGTCGAGGCCCTGGTCCGGGCCGCATTTGGAACGTGGAAGGCCGCCGGTTGTGATGGAAATGGCGGGCAACGGCAGAAACCGCCCCGTGTTCGGGGAGGGATCGTGGTCCATCACAAACAATTGGAGCAAGTCCATCTCTGTCTGGGATTCAAGGGGTTGCCCGTGGCGCATCCGGCCCGGTACGCGGCCCATATCCTGAACGCCCTGCTCGGAGGAGGGATGAGTTCCCGGCTCTTCCAGGAAATTCGGGAGAAACGCGGTTTGGCGTATACGATCTATTCGCAATTGTCGAGCTTTTCGGACGGAGGGGTGCTGACCATTTATGCGGCGAGCGGGGCCAAAGAGGCGCCCTCGGTGCTGGACGTCGTCTGCCGGGAAATCAAAAAATTGCAGAAACGCGAGATCGCCCCCCAAGAATTGGAGCGAACCAAAAACCAGCTCAAGGGAACCTTGATGCTGGGATTGGAAGGGACCTATGGGCGGATGAACAAATTGGCCAAGGATGAACTCGCGCAAGGGCGGTACGTGTCCCTCCGGGAACTTATGTCTGCCATCGATCGCGTTTCCGGGCAGGATGTTCAGGCCATCGGCCGGGAGCTTTTGGATTTTGGTGCAATGTCCGTGACGGCATTGGGACCCGTGCCCCCTGAGCCCCTGCAAGAAAAATTTTTTGCGCAGGCGTGAAAACCCGAAAATTTTCTCTGGAAAGACCCTTGACATCTTGCAACGGGATGAGTAGCATGGGCCACTCTGATTAAAAGCGGGAAGGTTGTGAGGGTCGAAAGGCCCCTTGAGTCATGGGAAAAAGGGGTGGTGCTTTTTCGTTGCAATGGAAACGGTTTTTGGTTAAAAAGTACGAGTCGTTATTTTTATTTATGTCATCCTAAGTAAAGGAGGGGGAAATGAAGAAGTCATTTTTCCGTGGGGGCGTTTTGGGAGTGCTGGCTGCAGGTCTGATGCTCGTTGGCTTCATCGGTCTGGCCGATGCCCAAAAGGGCCCCTGTTCCAGCAACAAGAAATGTGGCGGCAATCCGGAAGAGGTAGCCACGATCGGCGACATGTCCCTCAAGGGGACCGCGCCTGGAAGCTTGAAGGGTCGCGTGTACGCCCATTGGGCCGATAATCCGGCCGGCGAAATCCTTTTTGGGATTCAATATTGGAACACCAGCAACCCCGGCGAAACCGGTGACCCTCTTGGTCGGGCTTCCGATGACCGCAACGTGGCCATTCCTGATCCGTTGTTCGTCTGCTGCGCGTGGGGGTATCAAGGCGGCGAAGATCGCAACAATCCCTATGCCGGATGGTACAATCCGCAAACGACGGTGCGGTTGCGGGTGAAGGATTCCGCCCTGATGAAGCAGTTGACCGACGCGTCCCAAAACCTGGTTGCCATGGAAGTGCAGCTTGACGGCAACACCGTCACGGGCTTCAAAGTTCTTGCTGGAGAGTAAATCGACGAATTTGACGCTTGCGATATAGAACAGGATTCATTCAAAAAAATTTTTAGCGCTTAATTAATTGAGGAGGAAGGAATCATGAAAATTGGGAAATCAGGGTTGGCCGTTTTAACTGCCTTGATCGTGGTGGGTTGCATGGCCTCCAGTGCGCTTGCCATTGAAGCGTTCCAGGAACGGTTCGAGTGGGGCGATCTCAGCAAACCGACCACCATACATGGACGGGTTGCAGTTACCGATCCGTACGACAAAGCCGCTTGGGTCAACATCGCCGTCTTTGGGGGCAATGCCGAGAGCGGATACTACTGGCAGAAGTATTTCCCAGGGAAGAATTTGAAAGTTTACCCGAAAGATGACGGCGTGTGGCAAAAGCTCGTAGCCTTGGGCAAAGGCTCGCACAGCCAAGCAGTCATGAGCGGGACCGAGGCTTCCAAGTATAGCTTGGTCGAACTCGTGATTCAGGAGACCGAGCAGAACCATCGCGTGGTGTCCTCGGTTAAGGAAGTTCCTGAAGTGGCCGGTACGCCGGACAAGCCCAGAAGCATTCATAGCCTGCGGGCGATCAGCGTTGTGGATTCCATCGACAACAATAGCTGGGCTCAAAACAAGAAAATGCAGTATGACGTGATGGTCCCGGGTGTGGGTCCGATTTCCGGGTTCATTCCGTACTCCAACCAAGCCCCCCATACCTCCAAGGGGACGAAGGAAGGCAAGTTCGGCGCGTCGTTGCAATAACGAGCAGCTTTAGCAAAACGAAAAAAGGGCGGGACTTTTCTGAAGTCCTGCCCTTTTTTTATTTGTCATCGAGACGTTTTTGGATCTCAGCCAAGCGGTTTAATGCTTCAAGCGGCGTCATGGAAAACAATTCCAACTGCTTGATTTCTTCAATCAGGGGATGGGGTTGGGGGGTTGAAGACTGTATGTCCACGGGGCTCTCTTCCTGAATCCGATTGCTTGCATTCTCGGAAGACGACTCCTGTTCCAGTTGCGCCAGGACTTCTTCAGCTCGTGAGATGAGAGATGATGGTAAACCGGCCAGTTTGCCCACGTGGATCCCGTAACTGCGAGCGGCTTTCCCCGGCTTGATTTTTCTTAAAAAGATGACGTCCTCCTTGTCTTCTTTGACGGCGACGGTGAGGTTTTGAACGCCATCGCGAAATTTCTCCAAATCAGTCATTTCGTGATAGTGCGTGGCAAAGAGAGTCCTGGCCCCCAGAACACGCCGGTCCTGAATGTGTTCGGCGATCGCCCAAGCCAGACTCAAACCATCGTAGGTACTGGTTCCCCGCCCTATTTCATCCAGCAGGATGAGACTACGCGGTGTCGCCCCATGTAAAATTTTGGCGGTTTCCAGCATTTCCACCATGAAGGTGCTCAACCCGAATGCCAGGTTATCGGAGGCGCCCACCCTGGTGAACAATCGATCGATGACCCCGATTTTCGCTTCTGAGGCAGGCACAAAGCAGCCCACGTGCGCCATGAGGACAATCAACCCGGTTTGCCGTAAGAACGTACTCTTTCCTGCCATGTTGGGGCCGGTCAACAACAATAAACGATGCGAGTCCAAATCCAGGTAGGAGTCGTTGGGGATAAACCCATCGGGTAAGTCGAATTGTTCAACAACCGGATGCCGTCCATTTTTGATGAAGATGATCCCGCCGTCGTGCATCTCCGGTTTGACGTAGCGATTCCTGGAAGCGACCTCTGCGAAATTCGAGAGCACGTCGAGCAGGGCCACGTGTTTGGCCATTTTTTGAATACGGAACACGTGACCGGCCAGGGTTTGCAGCATTGTCCGAAAACGTTCCTGTTCGGCGCGTCGCAACTTCTCATTGGCCCCGGAGAGTTGGGATTCAATACGTTCGAGATCTTCGGTTGTGTACCGCTCGGCATTCACGAGTGTTTGTTTTCGTCGAAAATGGTCCGGCACCCGCGACAGGTTCGCCTTCGTTACCTCGAAGTAGTACCCGTACACTTGATTGTATTTGATCTTGAGCGAGTCGATGCCGCTCTCTTCCCGTTCGCGTTGTTCCAGGTTGGTCAACCATTGCGCGCCGTCCCGGCTCATCATTCGCAGTTCATCGATGACGGGATCGACGCCGTCCTGAAAAATCGGTCCCTCCTTGACGGAACCCGGCGCATTGGGATCGATGGAGTCTTCGACCAGCGCGGTGACGTCGGCAAGCGAATCCCAGCGCTGCAAGACGGAGTTGAGCAAAGGATCGGCAACGCCGTCGAAAAGCTGAAAGAGCCGGGGCAGAATGGACAGGGATTCTTTCAAGCGAAGAACGTCGCGCGGCGTCGCCGTTCCCATGACCACGCGGCTGCTTAACCGTTCAAGGTCATGCAGGTCCTTGAAGAAGGAGCGAACGTGCAGGCGAAGCTTGAGGTTGTCCATGAACGCGGATACCGCGTTCAGCCGGCGTTGAATGGCTTCGTGGTCGAGCAGGGGCCGAACGATCCACTGTCGCAACAGCCGGCATCCCATGGCCGTGACCGTGTGATCGAGAACCGACAGCAAGGTGGCGTGTTGTTGATCCGGGTGCAAGGGCTGGATCAATTCCAGGTTGCGCATGGTCATGGCGTCCAAGTGCATCTCCCGCGTGGGTTCCAGGAGTTCCGGCCTTTGGATGTGGTGGTGCTCCAGGGTGGGTTGGGTCTGCTTCAGATAACGCAGGATACAGCCGCCCGCCTGGACCGCGGGCCCTTCGGCAGAGAGGCCAAGCGCGTCCACGTGGTCAACCTCGAAATGAGCCCGGAGGATCTCCTGGGAAGCGGCCGATTTGAAACACGCAGACGGTTGTTCCGTCACGCGAGGGAGACGCAGGGGTTCCAGGAGCTTGTCGAGGGCTATCGCGTCCGTTGTGTCCGGGATGATGATTTCTTGCGGGCCGAGGCGGATGAGTTCGTCCAGCATCGCGTCCTGGCCGTGTTCTCCGGAAAATCCTGCAATGAGAAATTGTCCGGTGGACAGGTCGATCGAGGCGAGGCCAAAACGATCACGTGAATGGATCGGGTCGCGTTGAACGGACAAGGCCGCCAGGTAGTTGGCGGTGTTGGCCTCCAGCAACTCATCATCGAAAATCGTACCGGGGGTATAGAGCCGGACGACCTCTCGTTTGACCAGACCCTTGGCCGATTTGGGGTCTTCGACTTGCTCGCAGAGCGCCACGGTTTTCCCGGCTTTCAGCAACTTCGCCAGGTAGCTCGTGGCCGCATGATACGGCACGCCGCAGAGAGGAACGGGGTTGGCACTGTTCTTGTTCCTGGTTGTCAGGGCAATGTTGAGCAGGGCTGCGGCCTCTTTTGCGTCTTCGTCAAACATTTCATAGAAGTCGCCCACCCGAAAGAACACAATCGTCTCCGGGTACTGTCGTTTGATGTCCCAATATTGTTTCAGCAGGGGGTTCAGTTCCGATTGACCCATGAGGCCGCTACCTTGCATCCGACGTGAGCGCGTGAAGAAGGCCGGAGCTTCGCGGCCCGAAAGTCTTGACGTTCACGAGACGGGTGTGTTTCCCCGCATGGGAAAATTGAATGGAAAGATAGTCATTGGGCATCCACGAGGCAGGCAGCCGGTCGGCCCATTCAATCAGGACCACGAAGTCTCCGTCCAAATACTCGGCTAATCCCGTGTCAGCCAATTCTCCCGGCTTTTCCAGTCGATACAAGTCCACGTGGACAAGCGTCAGGGGACCGGCGTATTCCTGGATAAAGGTAAACGTCGGACTGCTGACGACGTGGGGTTCGAAACCCGTACCCACGGCGACCCCGCGCACGAACGTCGTTTTCCCTGCGCCCAGCTCACCGGCGAGCGCGATGACGTCGCCCTTCTGAAGATGACGGCCGATGGCCGAGCCGAATGCCTCAGTGTGCGACGATGATCGCAGGGTCAAGGTCCGGGATTGTGTCTGTGCGGTGGTCATAGGATCAGGGAACGGCTTGACGGTCGGAGGGTAAGGCGTGAAGCACCTGAGTGATGGCTTGCGGCAGGGAGGCCAAAAGGTCGCCGGCCATCAAGCTGGGATATCCGTAGACTCGCGCCGCGAGGTCGCCGGCCAAGCCATGAAGGAAGACGCCGCTTTGAGCCGCTTCCCACGGCGAAACTCCTTGCGCCAGCAATCCGGTCAGGATCCCGGTCAGCACGTCCCCGGTGCCCGCGGTGGCCATGCCGGGATTGCCGGTGGGTGAAATGGACGTTGCTCCTTCAGGATGGGCCACAATCGTGCGCGCTCCCTTCAACACCACGACGCTCGAATGGGCGCGGGCAAAATCCCGGGCGATCCCCAAACGATTGCGGTTCACTGCTGACGCCGTCGATTCGCCAAGAAGCCGGGCCATCTCTCCTGGGTGCGGCGTCAGGATCGGGGAAATCGGGCGTGACCGGAGGAGACTCGTATGGCCTGCCAGGGCATTCAGCGCGTCGGCATCGATGATCAGCGGCCGGTCGCATTGATCGATCAGCGTTCGGACCACGCCGGCGGTTTCGGCCTGTGTCGAAAGGCCGGGGCCGATGCCGATCGAACTGCGCGATTGCAGAAAGGGTTGCAGGATGGGCAGGGCATCTCGCGAGAGCGTGTGATCCGCGGTTTCAGGAAGAGGCAAGGTCATAACCTCGGGAACGCCCGAGGCCACACTGGCTTGCACGCTGGATGGTGTGGCCACGGTGACAAGCCCGGCGCCTGCCCTGAGGGCCGCTTTGGCTGCCAAGGCGGCGGCTCCGCTTTTTCCCGATGAGCCGGCAATGAGCCCGGCGTGACCGAACGTGCCCTTGTGCGACGAAGCCGGGCGCTTGGGCAGCCACGGTCGAATCATCGTGGGAGTCAACATTTCAATGGAAACAGACAGGTCCTCGACGTACTGGTTCGGAATACCGATATCGACGCAATGCACGCGACCGGCGTGATCGATACCCGATCCCAGGAAAAGCCCGAGCTTGGGATGGCCGAACGTGACCGTCAGGTCGGCTTGAATCGCGGTCCCTAACGTGTCGCCGTTATCCGCGTCGATACCGGAAGGAAGATCCACCGCAACAATGGGCGCCCCTGACAGGTTCATGGCTTGAATGGCCCCCTGGTACGGGCCGGTAACCGGTGCAGACGTGCCGGTTCCCAAGAGCGCGTCGACCAGCACGTGGCTGTCCCGGACCAACCGGTGCGCGCGATCCGGCGAGGGGTTGCTCACGACCTTGGATCGGCCGGCCTCTTTGACAAACCGTTGATACATGAGTTTGGCATCCCCCTTGAGATCCCTGGCCTGCGCAAGCAGGCAGACCTGAACGTTACTTCGTTTTTGGCGCAGGAGTCCTGCGACGACGAACCCGTCCCCTCCATTGTTGCCTTTCCCGCAGAAGATCGTCACGGTTTTTCCCTTCATGACGCCGAAGGTGTCTTCCATGACCGACACCGTGCCGGCTCCCGCCCGTTCCATCAACGTCTTGCCGGGCACGCCGGCTTCGTGGATCGTGCGACGATCGAGTTCTCGCATTTGGTGGGAGGTGACGATTTTCATGACGAACGAAGCACGAACGCGCCGTTCCATTAACGGTGAAGCGATGAAGGGATTAACGCCCGCATTTCCCTGACGGCCCGTTCGAGACCGACCAGGACGGCGCGCGAAATAATGCTGTGCCCGATGTTGAATTCCACGATTTCGGCGATGCCCGTCAGTCGATGGATATTGTGGTACGTCAGCCCGTGGCCGGCATTCACTTCCAGCCCCAATTGCCGCGCGAGGCGCGCACCCTGTTGAAGGGCTTCGACCTCTTTCCGGATCTCTTGAGGCTGGTGACTGTTGGCATACGGTCCGGTGTGTAGCTCGACTGCGTCGGCGCCCGTTTTGTGAGCGGCGCGGATTTGACGACGGTCCGGGTCGATGAACAGGCTGACCGGAATCTGCGCGTCATGGAACAGACGGATGAAGGCGGTGAGCCGTTTCCGGTGTTCCGTCACTGCAAGCCCGCCTTCGGTGGTCAATTCCTGTCGTCGTTCAGGAACCAGCGTGACTTTATCGGGCCGGATGCGCAACGCAATCTTCGCGGTCGCGTCGTCCGCGGCCATCTCCAGGTTTAAAGCGGAAGGAACCGTGTCCCGAAGCAGGGTGAGATCCCGTTCCTGAATGTGTCGACGATCTTCACGGAGATGCACGACCAGGCCGTCCGCGCCGCCCAGGTCTGCGAGCACCGCCGCGGCAATGGGATCCGGCTCATGCCCGCCCCTGGCTTGTCGTAGAGTCGCGACGTGATCGATGTTGACGCCGAGTTTGGCCATGGCTTATCTCATCAGGTGGGAAGCGAGAACCTCCAGCGTTTCATTATGGCAAAACGGTCAAGAGGTCGCAATAAACCATGATCGATGACCTCGGAGAAGGTGCGTTCCTGATCCCAAAGCCTTTCGTTGACTGGTTGTTCGGCCTCTACTAGAATAGCCGGTCATCATTGTGGCGCGTCGTTACAGGTCTTTTCCCTGCAATGACGCTGTGTTTTGTTGACCTATTTGACCCATGCAAAATTTCTTTCGCATACAACGCCTTCCCGCCTACGTCTTCAGCCAGGTCCAGGATCTCAAAATCCAGGCGCGGCAGCGCGGCGACGATATTATCGACTTCGGGATGGGGAATCCCGATCAGGCGACTCCTCCCCACATCGTCGAGAAATTGATCGAAGCGGCGGGGAAAGGGAAGAATCATCGATATTCGGCGTCTCGTGGCATTACGAGGTTACGCCACGCCATCAGTGCGTGGTACGGACGACGTTACAACGTGGACATCGATCCTGAGACCGAAGCCATTGTGACCCTGGGCGTCAAAGAGGGGCTGTCGCATCTGGTGCTTGCGATGTTGGGTCCCGGCGACGTGGTGCTGACGCCCACGCCCACGTATCCCATTCACATGTACAGCGTGATCATTGCGGGCGGAGAAGTGCGCGGCGTTGACCTGGGGCCCACCGGAGATTTTTTTGAAAACCTCACGCGCGCGTATCGTCAGAGCCAACCCAGGCCGAAAGCCTTGATCATGAGTTTCCCCCACAATCCGACGACGAGCGTGGTGGATTTGGAGTTTTTCAAAAAGGTGGTGACGTTTGCGCGTGAACACGATCTTTACGTCATTCATGACCTGGCCTATGCGGACATTGTCTTCGACGGCTACCGGGCGCCGAGCCTGCTACAGGTGCCGGAAGCGAAAGACATCGGCGTGGAATTCTACTCGTTATCCAAGAGCTACAATATGCCGGGCTGGCGCGTCGGATTTTGCGTCGGCAACAAGGAGATCATCGGGGCCCTGACCAAGATCAAGAGCTATTTGGATTACGGGATGTTTCAGCCGATCCAGATTGCCAGCATCATCGCGCTGAATGGGCCGCAGGATTGCGTGTCGTCAATCGTGAAACACTATGAAAGCCGGCGGAACGCATTGGTCTCGGGCCTGAATCGAATCGGCTGGCGGGTCGACTATCCGCGAGCCACGATGTTCGTCTGGGCTCGCATTCCCGCGGCTTACGCGGGAATGGGCTCGTTGGAGTTCTCGAAGTTTCTGCTCCGTGAAGGAAAGGTGGCGGTGTCTCCCGGGATCGGATTCGGAGAAGGCGGTGACGAATACGTGAGATTCGCATTGGTGGAAAATGAACATCGAACCCATCAGGCTATTCGTGGAATCAAGACCGCGCTGAAATTGGACAATCAAGCATGAACGGCGAAATCGGCATAGGTCTGATCGGATTCGGCACCGTCGGTTCCGGGGCCGCGAAAATTCTTGTCAACCAGGCCGAGTTGATCGCGCGGCGGGCGGGTGCGCCCCTGTGCTTGAAACGGATCGTGGATCTTGACGTGACGACGGATCGCGGCTTGGCGCTTCCCGAAGGCGTCCTCAGCACCGATCTCAACGGACTCCTGAATGATCCGTCCATCCAAATCGTTATTGAAACCGTCGGTGGATATGATTTTGCCAAGCGAGTCATGCTGGAGGCCATCGGCAAAGGCAAACACGTCGTGACCGCCAATAAGGCCTTGTTGGCGGTGCATGGCGAGGACGTGTTTGCCGCGGCCCATCGCGAGGGCGTGGACGTGGGCTTCGAGGCCAGCGTGGGGGGAGGCATCCCGATTCTCCGGGCATTGACCGAAGGTCTGGCGGCCAATCATTGCGTGTCCCTGGCCGGTATCATGAACGGCACCTCCAACTACATTTTGACCCAAATGAAACGCGAGGGACGGGAATTTCAGGAGGCCTTGGCGCAGGCGCAAGCCGCGGGCTACGCGGAGGCGGATCCCACGTTCGATATCGAAGGAGTCGATTCCGCGCACAAATTAGCCATCATGGTGAGCTTGGCCTATGGAACGCCCGTCAACGTCAAGGAAATTTATACCGAAGGTATTCAACGCCTGACGGCCTTGGACATTCGCTACGCGTCGGAGTTGGGGATGACCGTGAAGCTGCTCGGGGTGGCGAAATGGGGCGAGGATGGAATCGAAGCGCGCGTGCACCCCACCATGATCGACAATACGGCGCCGTTGGCTCAGGTACACGGCGTGTATAATGCCATGCACGTCGTGGGCGATGCCGTGGGGGACGTCATGTTTTACGGGCAGGGGGCCGGGTCAATGCCCACGGGAAGTGCGGTCGTGAGCGACGTGATTGACATCGCCCGCAACGTGCGCAAGCAGGCCTGCGGTCGTGTGCCGCCGACGTCGTTTCAAATGGACGGGAGGATGCCGGTCCGGATTCGTCCGATGGAGGAATTGACCACCCGCTATTACCTGCGCTGTATGGTGCCGGATCAGCCAAGGGTCCTGTCCATGATTGCGGGCGTTCTCGGGAATCATGCCATCAGTATCGCCTCCGTGTTGCAGCAGGGCCGGCAGGAAGGTCAAACGGTACCGGTTGTGATCATGACGCATCGCGCGTCGGAACGCTCGGTGCAAACCGCCATTCGGGAAATCAATCACCTCCCCTCGCTGGTTTCGGAACCGGTCACGGTCATCCGGGTGGAGGAGTAGGGACCGCCCCGTGGTGGCCCATGAATGAGAGAATGTGATGATGCCCTGGCGTGGAGTGATAGAAGAGTTCAGGAAATTTCTTCCGGTCACGGAACAGACGCCGGTGGTGACCCTGTGCGAAGGCAATACGCCTTTGATTCGAGCCAACCGGCTGGCTAAACGAATCTGCCCGCACGTCGAACTGTACCTCAAGGTTGAAGGGGCCAACCCGACCGGGTCGTTTAAGGATCGCGGGATGACCCTGGCGGTCTCCAAAGCCTTGGAAAAAAAGGCTCGCGCGGTGATGTGCGCGTCCACCGGCAATACGTCGGCCTCGGCCGCGGCCTATGGCGGGCGAGCGGGACTGCCGGTGTACGTGCTGGTCCCGGCCGGGAAGGTGGCGTTGGGGAAGCTGGCCCAGGCCATGGCGCACGGGGCCAGCGTGATCCAAATCGAGGGCAATTTCGATCAGGCGCTGTCGATCGTCAAGGATCTCTGTGCGAACGAAGAATTCGAGCTTGTCAATTCGTTGAATCCTTTTCGGCTGGAAGGACAAAAAACCGCGGCCCTGGAAGTCTGTGATCAGTTGGGCCGCGCCCCAACGTATCATTGTCTGCCGGTGGGCAACGCGGGAAACATCTCGGCGTATTGGAAAGGGTACAAGGAATACCGGACCGCGGGGCAGATCGCAGAATGTCCGAAAATGATGGGGTTCCAAGCTGAGGGGGCGGCGCCGATCGTTCTCGGCCACGTGGTCGAGCAACCCCGGACCGTGGCGACGGCCATTCGCATCGGCAACCCCGCAAGTTGGAAACTGGCCGCGCAGGCCGTGGAGGAATCTTCCGGCGCGATCCGGATGGTGACGGATGAAGAAATTCTTGACGCGTACCAGGCGCTCGCCAAAGAAGAGGGCGTTTTTTGCGAGCCCGCTTCCGCCGCCTCGGTGGCCGGATTGACCAAGTGCAGCCAGGCCGGGTTGTTCCCTGAAGGCGCCACGGTCGTTTGTACGTTAACCGGCCACGGACTCAAAGACCCTGATATAGCCGTAGAAATCTCACCCAAGACCCTGACGGTCAAAGCCACGCGGGAAGACGTGCTTGCATTGCTCCGGTCGTGAGCGCAAGGCGACGACTCGCGCCCCCTGCCCCTTTCCATTGAGGTGATCGACCCATGGCGTTACTAGTCGAAAAGTTCGGCGGGACCTCTGTCGGAACCATTGAGCGCATCCATCGGATTGCCGAACTGATAGAACGGACCTATCGAGCGGGCAACGAGGTCGTCGTGGTCGTGTCCGCCATGAGCGGGGAAACGGATCGATTGTTGCGGCTGGCCCATGACATCACTCCACAGCCGGATGACCGGGAACTCGATATGTTATTATCCTGCGGAGAGCGTGTCACCATTGCCCTGCTGGCGATGAAACTGCGAAGTCGCGGCATCAATGCGCGTTCGTTTACCGGACGCCAGGTCGGGATCGTGACTGACAGTTCGCATACGCGGGCCCGGATTGCGAAGGTGACGGCCGACCCCGTCAAGCAGGCCCTTGCCCAAGGGGTCCTGCCCATCGTGGCGGGGTTTCAAGGCGTGAACGAACGCTCGGAGGTGACCACGCTCGGACGAGGCGGCTCGGACCTGACGGCCGTGGCGTTGGCCGCGACGTTGAAGGCGGACCGGTGCGTCATCTTTACCGACGTGGACGGCGTGTACACCACCGATCCCAACGTGGTGTCCGCGGCCAGGCGGATTCCCAAATTGTCCTATGAGGAAATGCTGGAACTGGCAAGTCTGGGGGCGAAAGTCCTCCAGGCGCGTTCCGTTGAATTTGCAGCGAAATACGGGGTTCCGGTACAAGTACAATCGAGTTTTCAAGAAGGAGAAGGTACCCTCGTGACACATGAAGACGCGGATATGGAACAGGCTGTGGTATCCGGGGTTACGGGCGACCGGAACCAGGCCAAGATCACCGTGGTGGGCGTTCCGGATCAACCGGGCATTGCGGCGAACCTGTTCGGCGTCGTGGCGGAACACTCGATTGTGGTGGATATGATTATTCAAAACGTGAGCCACCAGGATGCCTTGACGGATATTTCCTTTACGGTTCCGCGGAGTGACCTGGCGCGTGCGATGGACCTGGTCAAGCAAACGGCCGCTGAAATCGGCGCAGGAGCCGTGGAAGTCAAGGAGGCCATTGCCAAGGTGTCGTTGGTGGGAGTCGGCATGCGGTCCCATTCGGGCGTGGCGTCGCGCATGTTCCAAACGCTCGCGCGCGAAAAAGTCAACATCATGATGATCAGCACGTCCGAGATCAAGATTTCCTGTGTCCTGGATGAACGTGACGTGGACAAGGCCGTCCGGGCCCTTCACGAAGAATTCGGACTGGACAAGGGACCCGACCCCTCCGGATCTGCGTGAGGAGGTCTTGAAAAAGAAAACGCGATTCGAGTATGTACGTCAAGGAATAGGAACCTGATGGCGGATCATTTGGAAATCTACGATACCACGTTGCGAGACGGCGCCCAGGCCGAAGACGTCAGTTTTTCGGTCGAAGACAAGGTCCGTATCGCGCAGAAACTCGATGAGTTGGGCGTCCATTTCATCGAAGGCGGCTGGCCCGGCGCCAACCCCCGGGATATCGAGTTTTTTCAGGTCATCCGGGCGATTCCGCTGCAACAGGCGAAAATCGTGGCCTTCGGCTCGACCCGAAAGGCCAATCAGGCCGCCGGGACCGACGCCAATCTCCAGGCGCTCCTGGCCGCGGAAACCAGCGTCATCACGATTTTCGGGAAAAGCTGGACCTTGCACGTCACGGACGCGTTGGGCACCGCCTTGGAAACCAATCTCGAACTGATCAGGGATTCAGTCGCGTACCTGCGCGCCCATGACAAACGGGTTTTTTATGATGCCGAACATTTCTTCGACGGGTTCAAGGCCGATCCCGCCTATGCGATGCAGACGATCCACGCGGCGGTCGAGGGCGGCGCCGAACGGATCATTCTCTGTGACACCAATGGCGGCACGATGCCGTGGGAAGTCCAATCCATCTGGGAGCATGTGAAGCAAACGTGCCGCGTTCCCTTGGGTATGCATGCGCACAACGACGCGGAAATGGCGGTGGCGAATACCCTGGTCGCCGTGCGGCAGGGAGCCCGGCAGGTGCAGGGAACCATCAATGGGATCGGCGAGCGGTGCGGAAACGTCAATCTCTGTTCCGTGCTGGCCAATCTTGAATTGAAGATGCAGGCGGAAGTGTTGGGCGGCGACCGGATCCGGCAACTCCGGAACGTCTCCAATTTCGTTTCGGAAATTGCGAACCTGCTGCCGAACAAGCGGCAACCCTACGTCGGGGACGCGGCGTTCGCCCATAAGGGCGGCGTTCACATCCATGCCGTTCAGAAAAATGCCCAGACCTATGAGCATATCGAGCCGGAATCGGTGGGCAACAGGCAACGGGTGTTGATTTCGGATAATACGGGCCGGAGCGGCGTGGTCCGGAAGGCGGAAAGTTTAGGCTTCAACCTCTCCAAAGACCATCCGCGCCTCCAGGAACTGTTGGCTCAACTCAAGAACTTGGAACGGGACGGGTACCAATACGAGGGCGCCGAAGGATCATTCGAGTTACTGGTCCGGGAAGCGATGGGCACGCATCGTCCCTCATTTGAACTGTTGGGGTTACGGGTCATCGTCGAAAAACGGCAAGCCGACGAGGTGCCGGTTACGGAAGCCACGGTCAAAGTGAAGGTCGATCAGACCGTGGAACAGACTGCGGCCGAGGGGGACGGTCCGGTCAATGCGTTGGATAATGCCTTGCGGAAAGCGTTGGAAAAATTCTACCCCGAACTCCGCGAAGTCCGGTTGCTGGACTACAAAGTGCGGGTGCTGGCGGGTAGTCACGGGACCGGCTCGAAGGTCAGGGTGCTGATCGAATCCGGCGACCACAAAAGCACGTGGGGCACGGTCGGCGTGTCGGAAAATATTATCGAGGCCAGTTGGCAGGCCTTGGCCGATAGCATCGAGTATAAGCTGCTGAAGAATGAGCTCATCCCCTCTTCTTGACAATCAGGTGCCTGCTCGATACGTTGCAAGGCTGGAATCTCCTCGCGCGATACGGGAGTGAGCCCCGGGAGGACCATGCGTAAAGCCGACATTGCCAATCACGTCTGCGAACAAGTAGGCGTTTCCAAAACCGAGGCCATGGATTTGGTGGAGTACGTCCTGCAATGCATGAAGGACGCGCTGCGCAAAGGCGAATCGGTCAAAATTGCGGGATTCGGAAATTTTATGGTGCGAAGCAAAGGAGAACGTAAAGGGCGCAACCCTCGAACTGGCGAAGAAATTGCCATCACCCCTCGAAGGGTGGTCACCTTTCGAGCGAGTCAAATCTTCAAAAGAGATGTGAATTCGTAGGGCCTCTCCGTGCATCGGTCCTCGGAGGCCGTCGTACCCATGACGAGTAAGTTTCCGGACAAGGCGTTTTACAAGATTGGTGAAGTCAGTACGATTACGAAATTGCCGGCTTCCGTGCTTCGCTTTTGGGAATCCGAGTTCAGTTTCCTTCGTCCCAGAAAGAGTCAGGGGCGGCACCGGGTTTATGACAAACAGACGATCGAAGTCGTTCTGGAAATCAAACGGATGCTCTATGAGGAAGGCTACACCATCATGGGCCTCAAACGGCATTGGCGTCGCCGTCGAGGGCGTGACCGGGAGGAGACGTCAATGCCGGCAGGACAGGTGCAGCAAATCAGGGAAGAGCTCCAGGGAATCCTGGATATCTTGGATGCGTCGAGTCATCGGAAGACCGGGACCTCCGCGCATTGAGGGATCCGGTCTTTCCGTCGTTATGGAATCATTGTCGGGGCGTGGCGCAGCCCGGTAGCGCACTCGCTTGGGGTGCGAGAGGTCGGCCGTTCAAATCGGCTCGCCCCGACCATGACCATTCTTGTTCCACAAGTATCAGGCTTGGAGATCGTCCTCTTCTTCAATGAGATCTTCGCTCTCCGGCATGCCATACGCCACAAATTTCGCATAGGACAGGTAAATAGTGCTGCTGTCTTGCATGGCCTTTGTGCCGGCGGTCATGCGTTCGAGTTTTTTGGCATCCGCGCCCTCCGTGGATTGAAGAGCAATCAGATATTGATGGAGGAATTCATTGTAGCGTTGCATGGAACGTTCAACGTCCAAATAGGCCTGCATGATCTGGTCATCCATGAGCGTACCTCCCAAATGTAGCGGCTCACCATACACAAGGCTCCGTCAGGGGTCAATATCCGGAGGGACATGAACTGGCACCTTCCCGTATGGGCCTTGCTGCTGAACACGCCCATCATGGCGGGGTTGTGGCTGGGCTACCGATGGATGCACCGGAACGCGTCTTTGGCGGACGTGGGGTTCTGTGTGGGCTTCGGCCTGGTAGCCGTCGGCTTCGGTCTGACGGCCACGGGCGACCTGAGTCATCGGCTGGTCGTGGCTGCCATGGCAACGGGATACGCGGTTCGCCTCGGGGGCCATATTGCCGTCAACCGGGTCTGTGCCCCCGAAGAAGACCATCGGTACAGGACGCTTCGAGCACAATCCGGCAATCGGGCGGAGTGGTATTTCTTCGCGTATTTTGTCGGACAGGCCGTTGCCGTCGCTATCTTTTCGATTCCCTTGGCGGTCCTGATGTCGAATCCCGATCCCACGTGGCATACGTGGGAAGTCCTGGGGCTCATCATCTGGGTCATCGGGGTAGCCGGAGAAACCGTGGCGGATGGTCAGTTGAATCGATTCAGGCGAGCCCCCGGCAATCGGGGCAAAACCTGCCGGCAGGGACTGTGGCGATATTCACGGCACCCCAATTACTTTTTTGAAGGCGTGCACTGGTGTGCGTACGTGGTGATGAGTCTCGGATTGCCGGACTGGCGGCTGACGTTGGTGGGTCCGGTCGTCATGATCGGCGCTTTACTCAAAGTGACGGGCATCCCCTTGGCCGAAGCACAAGCCGCCGCGACCCGGGGCGAGGACTACCGGGAATATCAACGCACGACCAATGCCTTCATCCCATGGTTCCCCAAGGACTGATTCGACTCATGCGGATCTTGGGAGTGGGGGCCTAGTCGCCTTCGGGTTCGGTGCTTCCGTGTTGGTGGGTTACTTCGTCTTCTTCGAAGAGTTCGGCCATTTCCTGGGCAATCATGTCATCGTCGTGGGGAACCGAGACCACGTGAATTTCCTTCTTGGCTTTGGTCTCGTCCTTGTCGGGAGCCGGTTGGGGGGCAGAGGGGTCGGAGTCGTCCATGAGCGTTATTCAAAGACCTCCAAATACGACTGTTCGGTGAATGCATGACCACAATGCTCGCAGGTCACGAAATAGCGTGATTCCCTCACGGACATCACGATGCGAAAATCGAGCGTCACGCCACGATGGCTGCACAGGGGACAGGTAATGTCTTTGAGCCAATATTGTACGTCGGGTTGGATGCGGAGATAAAACTCCATGTCCGTGTAGACCGGGAAGTTATAGTAACAGTCCAGGCAGATCCCCTTCCATTCCCCGTCTTCCTTCATGGAACGGCTGTCGATGACGAACCGGCTCTTCTTGCACACGGCGCATTTTGCCTGGGTGAGCCGTTCCTGTACGTATTGGACGTCGAGGCTGGACATCGTCACTTGCTCTCCGGATGAAGGGGTGTGAATGGTGGCACGGACAGTATAGAAGCCGCAGGGGGTACGCGCAACCGCCGAGGAAATGAAGGCGTACCCAACTTCGTTGACAGAACCACAACCTGCCTCCACGATAAGCAGTCATTGGTATCCTGGGAGGAGCGTGATGCCGGAACTTCCCGAAGCCGAGGTGGTGCGACGACAATTACACGCAGCCGTGGTTGGGGCCACGATCAATCACATTCGGGTCGGGCGGGAAGACATGATCCGGCAAGGCATCGAGTCGCTCGCCTGGTATTCCGGTTCTCGCGTCACGGAGGCGCAGCGGCACGGGAAGAGCGTCGTCCTGATCTGCGAGCGAGGCACGGGAAAACGGGTGGTCGTGGTGGAACTCGGAATGACGGGCCTGCTGCTCTTCGCGCGTGAAGCGATCCCGAGCGCGAAACACGTGCATGTGATGATGAGCCTGGCGAACGGGCCGCAACCGGCGTTGTGGTATTGGAACGCGCGTCGATTCGGCAGGTTGTATCTCTTGGACCGGAACGATTGGAAGGCCTATCGCCAACGTCGCTTCGGCAGCGATCCGTTCACGATGACCAGTGACGAATTTGTGGACCTGATCAAATCCTGTCGTGGCCGGATCAAGGCCGTGCTGTTGAATCAACGCCGGATCGCCGGCATCGGGAACATCTACGCCAATGAGGCGCTGTTTCGAGCGGGCATTCATCCGTACGCTCGCGGACGTCGATTGTCGAAGACAAGAATCCGTGCGTTGTTTGAAACCCTGCAACGCGTGCTGAAAGAAGCGATTCTCAGGGGCGGCTCGTCGATTCGCAGCTTTGTTGCGCCGGATGGGCAACCGGGACAATTTCAGCGCCGGCACCTGGTGTATCAGAAGACGGGCGCGCCGTGTCCGGCCGGGTGCGGAAACAGGATTCGAGTGCTCATGGATGAACGCTCGTCGTTTGTCTGTCCAACCTGTCAGAAGCGGTAAGCGAACGATCACCTATCTTTTTCTTGTCGGCCCGTGGACCCTTTGCTAGAATGCGCAAACGCCACTTGTGTCTTCCTTGGACCAAAACGCTTTCGTGAAAAAAGTCACACTTCGTGAAGGGGTCGATCTTCCCAACCTGTTTGGCCCCAGAGACCTGCATCTCCGGTTGATTGAAGACGGTCTCCGCGTACGCGTGTCGGCCCGCGGCAATGAGGTGACCCTGGAAGGGCCGTCCGAAGCGGTGGGCAGGGCTGAAGGGTTGCTGTGTGAATTGGCCGAACGCACGATTGGCCGGCGCCAATTACGATCGGAAGACGTGACCCGGGCGCTCAAGGCTGCCGAATCCGACCAACCCGAAACGTCGTCCTTCCTGGATACGGCTCACATTCTCACGCCCAAGGGGTGGGTCGTTCCCAAGACTCCCTCGCAGCAGATGTATCTCCAAGCCATCCGGCAGCATGACCTGGTGATCGGGATCGGGCCGGCCGGGACGGGTAAAACGTATATGGCCATGGCCATGGCGCTGGCGGCACTCACGAAAAAGGAAGTGCAACGGATCGTCCTGGCGCGTCCGGCCGTGGAGGCCGGTGAACGATTGGGCTTTCTCCCGGGTGACATGTTCGCCAAGGTGCACCCGTACCTGCGTCCGTTGTATGATGCCTTGTATGCCATGATGGATATGGAGCGGGCGAATCGCCTGATCGAGCGCGGCGATATCGAAATGGCGCCCTTGGCGTTCATGCGGGGCCGTACCCTCAACGATGCCTTTGTCATTCTGGATGAGGCCCAGAATGCCACGGCGGAACAGATGAAAATGTTTCTCACGCGGCTGGGCTTCAATTCCAAAGCCGTGGTGACGGGAGATATTACGCAAGTCGATTTGCCGCCCGACCGCCCCTCGGGCCTGATCCAGATTTCTGAAATCCTGCGAAACGTGGACGGCATCAAATTCGTGTATTTCCACGACCGCGACGTGGTCCGGCATCGGTTGGTGCAGGAGATCATCAAGGCCTACAACCAACATGGAAACGGAACGGGTGCGGCGCCGGCAAAAACAGGCGAATGAACGGACCTTCCGTCATGAACCCGGATCAATCATCAGAACCCCCCGTCTTTTTCACGTAACGATCCGTGTCTATCAGCATTCAATGTCGCTTGAAAAGCGTGTCGATTCGTGAAGCGGCGTTACGCCGGGTCACGGGGAAACTCTTGCGGCTTCTCGACGAGGCCGAAGCCGAAATTTGTGTCGCGTTAATCGGCGATACCAAAATGCGACGGCTGAACCGGACGTATCGGAACAAGGATCGAACCACGGACGTCCTGGCGTTTGCCTATCGGGAAGTCGAATCCCGGGTTGCGCCCCTGCTCGGGGACGTGGTGATTGCTATTCCTACGGCCAGACGCCAAGCCAAAGCATGCAGCCATTCCCTGGATGAAGAAGTCCTGCGATTACTGATTCACGGCGTCCTGCACTTGGCCGGATATGACCATGAGCGGAGCAGGCAGCAGGCCCGGCGCATGCAACGAAAAGAAGCGGAGCTTTTTGAGGCACTCGCCCCATGGCCCAAGTTGGTCGTTGAAGCCTGAGGCATGAGAAAAAAAGTATTTGTTTGCTCTTTTGTCGGGAATGACGGAAAAGAGGTTATGCTTGTCTTCTCCTTCTGTCTTTCTTGCGCACGCGAGAATCCAGGGTCTTTGTCTTATAGGCGGAGGGAAAAGCAAAGACACTGGATTCCTCCTCGACGTCCTTAATCGAGGATCCAGTCCATATGGCCGGGAATTGTAGATGTTCGCTCATTCGTTGACAGCATGTAGGGACAACCCCCTGTGGTTGTCCTTTCTGTGGAGGGCAGGCACAGGGGCCTGCCCCGACTCACCCTCACCTTCATCCTCTCCCCTCAAGGGAGAGGCAATTCCATTCCATGCCTCCCCTCGCCCCTTGTGGGAGAAGGCTGGGGTGAGGGGGAACATTGTCAACGAATTACTGAACACAGACAGGAATGACAAGGGGAGGGAGCGTCGGGAATGGCAGAAGGAGACTGTGGAATGTTCAACCAATGAGCGAACGCAAACGAAAACG
>JAJDZI010000009.1 GCA_022824735.1 Nitrospirales bacterium | reverse complement strand
CTACCGGCCGCAGTTTTATTTTCGGACGACGGACGTGACGGGGGTGGTGCAGTTGGCGGAAGGGGTGGAGATGGTGATGCCGGGGGACAACACGACGTTCACGGGGGAATTGATTGCGCCGATTGCGATGGAGCAGGGCTTGCGGTTTGCGGTGCGGGAAGGGGGCCGCACGGTGGGCGCTGGCGTCGTGACCGAAATCCTTGCGTAAGGACGGTCGTGGGAGGGTTGTAGTGATATGGTGAGTGTCGATCAACGTATTCGTATCCGGTTGAGGGGCTTCGATTATCGAATCCTCGATCAATCGGCTCGTGAAATTGTAGATACCGTCAAGCAAACGGGCGCGCGCGTTGCCGGTCCCATTCCGCTTCCAACCCGGATTGAAAAGTTTACGATTCAGCGATCCACTCATACGGATAAGAAGTCTCGCGAACAATTTGAAATCCGTACGCATAAACGTTTGTTGGATATTCTCGAGCCCACCCCGGAAACTATGGATGCGCTCATGAAATTGAGCCTGGCTGCCGGTGTGGACGTGGAGATCAAGCTGTAGTGTGGCGTCGTCGATGAGGATTCGCAGGGTGTCGCATGGTTAGTGGTTTAATAGGAAAAAAGCTGGGCATGACGCAGGTCTACGACGAACATCGTCGCCTGCATCCCGTGACGGTGATTGACGTGGGGCCTTGTCGCGTGACAGCCGTGAAGACCAGGGACCGTCATGGGTACGATGCGGTGCAGCTTGGATTTTCCGAGGTCCAGGACCGGAAACTCACCAAGGCGCAAGTGGGGCATCTTCGTGCTTCCGGGCAAGAGAAATTGTTCAGGTATTTGCGGGAATTTCGTTGCGTTCCGGATTGTCAGGTGGGGGACGCCGTGACGGCCGACCTTTTTGAAAAAGGGGACATGGTCCACGTCCAGGGAACCTCGAAGGGAAAAGGGTTTCAGGGGGTCATGAAGCGTCACAATTTCGGAGGCGGTCCGGCCAGTCACGGTTCCATGTTCCATCGTGCGCCGGGGTCCATCGGGTGCAGTTCGTATCCCTCGCGTGTCTTGAAAAACAAGGCGCTGCCCGGGCAAATGGGCAGCAAGCGGGTCACGGTGAAAGGATTGACGGTGGCCGGCACTCGACCGGAGGAGAATCTCGTTCTTATCAGGGGAGCCGTTCCCGGTCCCGTGGGAGGGTTGGTCCTTATCCGAAAGGCAGGAGGGTAACGCGCCGGCATGGCCTCGATAGAAATCATAGACCAAACGAGAAAGGCCGTTGGCTCCGTTGAGGTGAGCGAGGCCGTATTCGGCTCTCAACCTCATGGGTCACTGGTTCATTCCGCGGTGGTCATGCAGCTTGCGTCGCTTCGGCAGGGCACCGCAAGTTCGAAAGGCCGCAGTGAGGTCAGTGGAACGGGCAAAAAGCCGTGGCGGCAAAAACATACGGGCCGGGCTCGAGCGGGTTCGAATCGTTCACCGGTGTGGCGTCATGGCGGGACGGTATTCGGTCCGCAGCCTCGAAAGTATCGTTCTGCCATGTCGAAGAAAATGTATCGAAAAGCCATGCAAAGCGCCCTGTCCGCAAAGGTGGCGGCCGGGGAGTTTCTGGTTCTTTCCGAACTGTCGCTTCCGGAACCCAAGACCAAATTGATGGCCGGGACAGTAAAACAATTGGGTGTGACCGGTCCCGTCCTGTTCGTCGTGGGGAAAGACAGCGATGCCGTGTTTCGCGCGACAAGAAATTTGGCTCAGGTGAAGGCCGTGTCGCCCGAAGAGTTGACGGTGTACGACGTGCTTCGCTACCGGACGCTCGTGGTGTTGAAAGATGAATTGCCCGGCGTAGAGGAGTTATGGGCATGAAACGCGATCCCTATGACGTGTTGGTGAGGCCGTTGTTGACTGAAAAAATCACGGGGCTTCAAGAGTCCGCCAACCGTATCGCCTTTGTCGTGCAGAACGACGTGAATCGAATCGAGGTTCGTCAGGCGGTGGAGTCTGTGCTCAAAGTCAAGGTGAAGTCCGTCAATATCATGAACGTCATGGGCAAGAAAAAACGCCAGGGGCGTTACCTTGGGAAACGGGCGGATTGGAAAAAAGCCATCATCACGCTTCATGAGGGAGAGAAGGTAGAACTGTACGAGAGTGCGTAGGGGCTCACTTTATGAAAACATTTTTTACGTGGATTGAGTTGGAGAAGACAAAGGGCACATATTATGCCGACTAAACCCTATCGTCCAACGTCGCCGGGCCGGCGCGGCATGACGGTGATCAAGGACAAGACGCTGTCGAAAGAGCAGCCTGAAAAAAGCCTGACCACGTCCCTGCCTCGCTCCGGCGGACGAAATAATTTCGGGCGGATTACGACGAGGTTTCGTGGCGGCGGGCATAAGCGTTTGTACCGTGCCATCGATTTCAAGCGGAATAAAATCGGGGTGCCGGGCAAAGTCGTCAGGGTGGAGTATGATCCCAATCGTTCGGCTCGTATCGCCTTGATCGCGTATGCAGACGGGGATAAGCGATATATCCTGGCTCCCGTCGGCTTGTCGGCCGGAGACGTGGTCCAGGCCGGTCCAGGCTCAGACATTCGTCCGGGCAATGCGCTGCCTTTGTCGTTGATGCCGCTTGGCACGACCATTCATAACATTGAACTCAAGCCGGGGAAGGGCGCCCAGGTCGCGCGGAGCGCCGGCGCGTCGTGTCAGGTAATGGGCCGGGAAGGTCGATACGTCCAGGTCCGCCTGGTTTCGGGTGAGATGCGCCGGATTCTGGGCACGTGCATGGCGACTGTGGGACAAATCGGGAACCTCGATCACGAGAACGTTTCGGTGGGCAAAGCCGGTCGTTCGAGGTGGAAGGGAAAACGGCCTCACGTCAGGGGCGTCGTGATGAATCCGGTGGATCATCCGCATGGCGGCGGCGAAGGGAAGTCCGGACAAGGAAATCCTCATCCCGTTTCTCCTTGGGGGGTTCCGACGAAAGGCTTCAAGACCCGGAAGAAAAAACAGTCGTCGAAATTCATTATCTCCAGGCGGACGAAATAAGGAGAGCTAGCGTCGATGCCGCGTTCGATTCATAAGGGACCGTTTGTCGATACCCACCTTTTGGAAAAGGTGGAAAAAATGAACGAGTCTCGTGACCTGAGAATCATCAAGACCTGGTCGCGTCGTTCCACGATTATTCCTGAAATGATCGGTCATACGTTCGCCGTGCATAACGGAAAGAAATTTATTCCGGTCTACGTGACGGAAAATATGGTCGGACACAAACTCGGAGAATTTTCTCCGACCCGGTTCTTCAAGGGGCACGGCGCCGCCAAATCGGAAAAAGCCGTTCCACTGAAGTAGCACGGGTACGAGGGCGGTAAGGGAAGGGATCTCATGGCCGAAGCAAAGGCAGTCTTGCGCTACGTGAGAATGACACCGCGAAAAGTCCGGATGGTCGTCAACCTGATCCGCGGCCGTGACGTGTCCGAGGCGTTGACGGTACTCAAGTATTTGCCCAGGGCCGCGGCTCCGGTCGTGGAAAAAGTGTTGCATTCCGCGGTTGCGAATGCCGGACAACAGGAGTTGGGAGATGCGGAATCGTTGAAAATCTCCAGGGCATACGTCGATGGCGGTCCCGTGTTGAAGCGGTTTCGAGCCAGGTCCATGGGCAGGGCCAATCCCATTCATAAGCGGACCAGTCACGTGACGATTGCCGTTTCTCCGACGAAAGAGGTTTCCAGGTGAAATCATTGCCGGCTATTGCTGTCGGCACAGTGAGGTAAAACCGGAGTATGGGACAAAAAACGCATCCATTTGGTTTTCGGCTGGGGTACACCAGGACGTGGAATTCCCGGTGGTATGCCAAAAAAGATTTCGTGAAGCTGCTGCATGAGGACGTCGAGATTCGCAATACGGTCAAGGCCCGCTTGTTTCACGCCGGCATTTCACGGGTCGAGATCGAACGTTCCGGGAATCAGGTGAAGGTGATCATTTACACGGCCCGTCCCGGCATTATCATTGGCAGAAAGGGCGCGGAAGTCGATAAGTTGAAAGCGATGCTGGAGCAACGGTATGGCCGGGAAGTCTACGTAACGGTGAAGGAGATCAAGAAGCCGGAGTTGGATGCGCAGTTGGTTTCTGAAAACATCGCCTTGCAATTGGAGAAACGCGTGTCATTTCGTCGCGCCATGAAAAGAAGCGTGGCCTCGGCGCTTCGCTTGGGTGCTCAAGGCGTTCGGGTGTCATGTGCCGGACGGTTGGGCGGAAATGAAATCGCCCGGACGGAATGGTACCGGGAAGGCCGGGTTCCGCTTCATACGCTCAGGGCGGACGTGGATTATGGGTTTGCAGAAGCCCATACCACCATGGGGATTATCGGGGTGAAGGCGTGGATTTACAAGGGGAATGCCGAGTTGCCGAATGCGACAAAAGACGAGGCGTCGTTGAATTTGATATAGAACAGCGACGCGTGCCGCATGGATAAGAACGACTGATATGAACAGGTCTCGTCTTGATGGACTCAAACGATGTTAGCTCCGAAAAAAGTTAAATTTCGAAAAGTGCAGAAAGGCAATATGCGGGGGAAGGCCTACCGTGGCGGTGACGTGTCTTTCGGGCAGTTTGGGCTCAAAGTGCTGGAGCCTGGCCGGATTACGGCCAGGCAAATCGAGGCGGCGAGAATCGCGATGACGCGCCACGTCAAGCGTGGCGGGAGAATCTGGACCCGCGTCTTCCCGGATAAGCCCATCACCAAGAAGCCTGCGGAAGTTCGAATGGGGAAGGGCAAGGGGAATCCCGAGTTCTGGGTCGCCGTGGTGAAGCCTGGTCGCATTCTCTATGAAATGGATGACGTGTCGAGAAGCGTCGCGGAAGAGGCGTTTCGTTTGGCCGGTCACAAGCTGCCGTTGGCGACAAAATTTGTCGCCCGGGGCGAATATCCTGTCTGAGGCGCATTGATGGACGTCAAGGAATTGCAAGGCATGGAAGCGGAAGAATTGGTGGGGAAGGTGCATGAGTTGAAGCAGGAATTGTTTCACCTTCGCTGCCAACATGCCCTTGGACGAATTGAAAATCCGATGAAAATTCGTCAGGTGCGAAAGGACGTGGCCAGGGCCAAGACCGTCCTTCGCGAAAAGCGATCGTTGGGGCCATCGAAAGGCGAGGGTTGACGAAACTATGACTGTAAGGCGACAGCGGGCGTCGTATGGGCGCGTGATCAGCGATAAAATGGACAAAACGGTCGTCGTGGCGGTCCCGAGATTGGTGTCGCATCCATTGTACGGAAAAGTGGTCCGGCGTCTCACCAAACTGAAAGCGCATGACGAAAAGAACGAATCCCGGACCGGCGACCGTGTGAAAATCGTGGAGACGCGCCCGCTCAGCAAGGATAAGCATTGGCGGGTGGCGGCCATTATTGAGCGGGGGGAGCAGAACCCGTCGCCGTAAACGGCAACACGGAAATAGCGTGGTGTTCCGATGATTCAAAATTACAGTTACCTTGACGTCGCAGATAATTCCGGCGCGAAGAGCGTGCGGTGCTTTCACGTGTTGGGGGGGACCCGCCGGCGGTATGGAGGCATCGGTGACATTGTGGTCGTGTCGGTTCGAGAGGCCATACCCAAAGCGTCCGTCAAGAAAGGCGACGTGGTCAAGGCCGTGATTGTGAGAACGAAAAAAAGCCGGCGCCGCGAGGATGGCTCCTATATTCGCTTCGATCGCAATGCCTGTGTGCTGGTGAATAATCAGGGGGATCCCGTGGGGACGAGAATCTTTGGGCCCGTTGCCCGGGAATTAAGGAAAAAGAAGTTCATGAAAATCATTTCTCTTGCTCCGGAGGTGTTGTAGAACGCATGGGCAGCCGAGTTGCGACTGGAAGCCCTTCGGCAACGAAATCGCGTATTCGCAAAGGCGATACGGTGATGGTGATTGCCGGACGGGAGAAAGGGAAAATGGGGAAGGTCTTGCACGTGAATCCACGGACAAACCGGGTGACGGTGGAAAAAATCAACGTGATCAAACGCCACACGAAGCCTTCCCAAAAAATGAAGCAAGGCGGCATTTTGGAGCGTGAGGCGCCCTTGGCGATTTCAAACGTCATGGTGTATTCCCAAACCTTGGGTAAACCTTCGCGGGTCGCCATCAAGCGATTGGATGATGGACGCCGGGTTCGAGTTTTGCAGAAAAGCCCGGACGACGTCTTGGATAAGGTGTGATGGCGAAAAAAGACCCCAAACCGGCGGCCAAACCCAAGGCGGCACAGGCAGGACCGCCTCCGCGGTTAAGGGACCTCTACCGGAATGAAGTGGTCCCCCGGATGATGAAGGAATTCTCGTATGCCAACCCGATGCAGGTGCCTCGCGTGGAACGGGTGGTCCTGAACGTCGGTATGGGAGAAGCCATTCAAGACGTCAAGCTGTTGGATAGCGCCGTGGCCGAATTGGCCTTGATTACGGGGCAAAAGCCCGTCGTGACCAAGGCGAAAAAAGCCATCGCTGGGTTTAAGGTGCGACAGGGGATGCCGATTGGAGCGAAGGTCACGCTTCGCGGAAGCCGGATGTATGAATTTCTGGATCGTTTGCTGAACATCGGCTTGCCCCGGATTCGGGATTTTCGGGGCGTGTCCCCCAAGGCGTTTGATGGCCGTGGCAACTATACGTTCGGGTTGAAGGAGCAGTTGACCTTTCCTGAAATCAAATATGACAACGTGGCAGCCATCCACGGGATGGATATTACCATTGTGACGAGCGCTCAACGAAATGATGAGGCGAAATCCCTGCTGACTCACCTGGGTATGCCGTTTCGGTGAACCCAAGGCATTGAGACGGAGGCTTGCGTGGCAAGAAAAGCATTACGGAACAAGGCGGCTGCTGAGCCGAAATTTCCCGTCCGGCGCTATAATCGCTGTGCTCTCTGTGGTCGCGTGAGGGCCTTTTTGCGCCGCTTCCACATGTGCCGGATTTGTTTTCGGCTGCATAGCCTGCGCGGAAATATTCCAGGGGTCACCAAGTCGAGTTGGTAGCCCGGCGCTAGGCTGCGGATGATAGGGGTATGACGTTATGAGTATGACGGATCCAATTGCCGATCTTTTTATTCGTATCATGAATGCCATTCGGCGGGGGCATGCGACGGTCAACGTTCCTGCTTCCAAGTTGAAGGCTAACGTGCTTGCCGTCTTTAAGGCCGAGGGTTTTATTCAGGACTTCTCGCCCACCACACTCAATGGGCATCCGGCCCTCCAGGTAGAGTTGCGGTATGTCCCCGGACGGGAAAAGAAGCCCGTGATTGAGCGAATCAAGCGGGTCAGCAAGCCGGGCAAGCGTGTGTACGTCGGCGTTGTTTCCATTCCGCGGGTGCGGGGCGGGTTGGGAGTAGCAGTGCTTTCGACCTCGAAAGGGGTTATGACCGACCGGCAGGCCAGGCAACAGAGTATCGGGGGAGAGGTGTTGTGTCACGTGTGGTAGAGCCGGGACAAACCGGTTCATCGCAACGAAGCGGTCAGGTCAACGATGTCTAGAATCGGGATTAAACCAATCGCGCTGGCCTCCACCGTCGAGGTGAAGGTGGAAGGCGGTTCCGTCTCCGTAAAGGGACCTTTGGGGCAATTGGGGTGGGAACTTGCCGACGGGATTGACGTGACCATCGACGAGGGAGCGATCCAGGTAGGGCGACGGGGGAATGCGCCTCGTGTCAGAGCTCTTCATGGGCTGACCCGCGTTGAATTGGCGAATCTGGTCGAGGGCGTGACCAAGGGGTTCGAACGTAACCTGGAATTGACGGGGGTAGGGTACCGGGCGCAAGTGCAGGGCCAATCGCTGACGTTAAACGTCGGGTTTGCGCATCCCGTGACCTTGTCGGTCCCGGAAGGCGTGCAGGCGTCGGTTGAGAAGCAAACCATGATCTCCGTGAAGGGCATTGATAAACGGCTCGTGACTCAGACTGCCGCCAACATTCGACGCGTGCGGCCTCCCGACGTCTATAAGCAAAAAGGCATTAGATACGCAGGTGAAGTTCTGATTAAGAAAGCCGGAAAAGCCGGGAAGAAATAACGTATGAATCTCAAGACGCAGCGTCGCCGGTTGGAACGGCGCAAGGCACGGGTCAGGAAAAAAGTTCAGGGTACGTCTCAGCGGCCAAGATTGACCGTGTTTCGGAGCAATGCGCACATTTACGCCCAAGTCGTCGATGACGTTGCGGGTCTCACCTTGGCTGCCGCGTCATCCATGGACGTGGGGCTGCGTGAGAGCGTGAAGTCCGGTTCGTCGAAGGATGCCGCGCAAGCCGTCGGGAAGCTATTGGCCGAACGGGCCAAGGCTGCGAACGTGACAGAGGTCGTGTTCGACCGGAATGGGCGTCTGTACCATGGACGGGTCAAAGCATTGGCCGACGCGTCCCGTGAAGAAGGTCTGGCCTTTTAACGAAGAGGATGGCATTCGGTGCAACAAGTCAACCCTGAAGAATTGAACCTCAAAGACAAGTTGATCTCGATTAACCGGGTAGCGAAAGTCGTCAAGGGAGGAAAGCGGTTTTCCTTCAGCGCGCTGGTCGTGGTCGGGGATGGGCAGGGATGGGTTGGCATCGGCAAGGGCAAGGCGACCGAAGTGCCGCCGGCGATTGCCAAGGCCGTTGGCCGGGCCAAGAAACAACTGCTTCAGGTGCCTTTGAGGAACGGGAGTATTCCCCATGACGTACACGGGCGTTTCTGTGGAGAGCACGTGTACATGAAACCGGCGAAAGCGGGGACGGGCATCATCGCAGGCGGGGCGGTTCGAGCCATTTTGGAAGTCCTTGGAGCCCACAATATCATTGCGAAAACCTTGGGCCGCGGCAATCCCTATAACGTGGTACAGGCCACGTTGGCCGGTTTGTCCCAACTCAAGGGACCGGAAGACGTCAAGCAACTTCGTCAGGTCTCGAATGAGTCGTCACTCTAACGTGGTGTGAGGAGTCGTGCCGTGTCTCAATCTCCTGATCAGCTTTCCATTACGTTGAAGCATAGTCCTATCGGGCGGCCCTCTAAACAGCGCCTGTATTTACAGGGGCTCGGTTTGCGAAGGCTCCATCAAACGGTGCAACGTCCCAAGACGCCACAGGTGTTGGGGTTGATTCGAAAGGTCAAGCATCTTGTTGAGGTCAACGATCAATGAAACTCCATCAATTGCAGCCGGCGCCGGGTTCCAGGAAATCGAAAAAACGTTTGGGGCGGGGTCCGGGCTCGGGGTTGGGCAAGACGGCCGGCAAGGGGCATAAGGGGATGCTTGCCCGTTCCGGGCGGGCGAACGTTGCGGGATTTGAAGGTGGTCAGATGCCGCTCGCGCGGAGGTTGCCCAAACGGGGATTTCACAATCCGTTTCGTACCGAATTCGCCGTGGTCAATCTCAAAACCCTTGCCGCCCTCGACCAGGACGTGACTCCGCAAGTCCTCTATGAAAAGCGGATTGTCAAGAAGCAGTCAATGCCCATCAAGATTCTTGGTGTGGGAGAGCTGGACAAGCCCATGACTATTGAAGCACATAAATTCAGTCAGTCGGCTCTTCGGAAAATCGAACAAGCGGGCGGACAAGCCAAGGTCATCGGCCGTGCTTGAACGGCTCATTACGAGCTTCCAGAACATCCTTAAAATACCGGAGTTACGTAGCCGTGTCCTGTTTACGTTGGCAATGTTGGCTGTGTACCGGGTTGGGGCTCATATTCCGACCCCGGGGATCAACAATGATGAATTGGCGCAATTCTTATTGGATCAAGGCGGAGCCCTCCTCGGGTTCCTGGACATTTTTTCCGGAGGTTCGCTATCACGGTTAACGATTTTTGCGCTGGGCATCATGCCCTACATCAGTGCGTCGATCATCCTGCAACTTTTGACCGTGGTGATCCCGCATTTATCGAAACTGGCCAAGGAGGGTGAACGAGGAAGAAAGACCATCATTCAATATACCCGCTATGGGACCATCGGGATTGCCCTGATCCAGGGATTCGGGATTGCCTTGGGGCTCGAAGGCATGAACGGCGGGCAATACGTGTTGGAGCCGGGCTGGCCGTTTCGGTTCATGACCGTGATTACCCTGACCGCGGGAACCGCGTTTCTCATGTGGTTGGGTGAACAAATTACCGAGCGCGGAGTGGGGAACGGCATCTCGCTGATCATTTTCGCCGGGATTGTCGCTCGTCTTCCGAGCGCCGTTGCCCAAACCTTTGAAATGTACCGGGTCGGGGAACTGAGCCTGCTCTTCCTGATCCTGTTGGTCGTGAGCATGTTGGCCGTGATTACGGCTATCGTGTTCCTGGAAAGCGGAAGACGGCGGGTTCCGGTTCAATATGCCAAACGGGTTGTCGGCCGCAGGGTGTATGGGGGGCAAAGCACTCATATCCCCTTGAAAATCAATACGGCAGGCGTGATTCCGCCGATTTTTGCGTCTTCGATTATTGCCTTTCCGGCCACGATTACCTCATTTATCCAGGTGCCGTGGGTGCAGGCCTTGGGGGCGCATTTGGCGCCGGGCTCGGTCGTCTATACGTTGATGTACGTGAGCATGATTATTTTCTTCTGTTTTTTCTATACGGCGGTCGTGTTGAATCCGGTCGATATGGCAGACAACATGAAGAAGTATGGAGGGTTTATTCCCGGTATTCGTCCCGGGCAGCGAACGGCCGATTATATTTACCGGGTTCTCACCAGGATTACGTTTGCCGGTTCCATCTACCTGGCGATCGTCTGCGTGATTCCGGAATTGTTGATCTATAAGTTGAACGTGCCCTTTTATTTCGGGGGAACCTCGTTGTTGATTGTCGTGGGGGTCGGGTTGGATACCGCCCAGCAAATCGAATCTCACATGCTGATGCGGAATTATGAAGGGTTCCTGTCCAAGGGACGGTTGAAAGGCCGGAGCGGTTAGCACGCCATGCGACTGGTTTTCCTCGGTGCGCCCGGAGTGGGGAAGGGTACGCAGGCTGAGATGGTTGCGGCCAAACAGGCGATACCCAAAATTTCCACGGGGGACTTGTTGCGAGCGGGCGTGGCCCAAAAGACGCCGTTGGGGCTTGAAGCGCAGCAGTACATGACGCGAGGAGAACTTGTGCCCGACAAGGTAGTCATCGGCCTCGTCGCGGAAAAAATCGCGTCACCCGAATGTGAAAAGGGGTTTATTCTTGATGGATTTCCGCGAACCATTCTTCAGGCTGACGCCCTGTCTGGCATCCTTCAACAGCAGGAGGCGGCGCTGGATCGGGTTATCTATTTTGTCATCCCTCGGGAGGAGGTGGTGAAGCGGTTGAGCGGACGAAGAAGTTGTCCGTCCTGCTCGGCGGTGTATCACGTCGATTACGTGCCGCCCAAGCGGGAGGGGTATTGTGACGAATGTGGGGCGGCTCTCGTTCAACGGAGCGACGATAAACGGGAAACGGTGGAATCGAGGCTGGTGGTGTATGAAGAGCAAACGGCTCCCTTGATTGATTACTATCAAGAGAAAAACGTGCTGGCCGAATTGGACGGCACGGGGTCCGTCGAAGAGGTCCAGGAGCGGTTATTGACCGTGTTGTCCGGGACGTAGCGTTTCATGATCATGCTCAAGACCAGGGAGGAAATTGCGCTGATGGCCCAAGCGTCGAAGATTGTGGCTGAAGCGCACCAGGTGCTGCAACAGGCGGTCAGGCCCGGGGTCACCACGTTATATTTGGATGAACTGGCTGAGACGTTCATTCGTGACCACGGAGGCATTCCGGCCTTCAAGGGATACCAGAGTTTCCCCAACACCCTCTGTGCCTCGGTGAATCATGAAGTTGTTCATGGGATTCCCTCCAACCGGGAGTTGAAGGAAGGGGATATCGTCGGGCTTGACTTGGGAGCGATTGTTCAGGGATTTTATGGTGATGGGGCCGTGACGGTGCCCGTGGGTCAGATTTCGGACGACGTCGAAACCCTGCTCAAGGTGACGGAAGCAGGGATGTATAGAGGGATTGATCAGGCCCGGGTCGGCAACCGGCTGTCCGATATTGGGCATGCGATTCAACAGTACGTGGAGGCGCACGGGTTTTCCGTCGTGAGGGATTTTGTAGGGCATGGGATCGGCCGGCGACTTCATGAGGAGCCGCAAGTTCCCAATTATGGACGTCCGGGGCAAGGCTCGCGTCTTCAGTTCGGGATGGTGTTGGCCATTGAGCCCATGGTCAACGTCGGGGGGCCGCAGGTGCGCGTGCTGGACGATCACTGGACCGCCGTCACGAAAGATGGGAGCCTGTCGGCGCATTTTGAACATACTGTGGCGGTCCAACCCGAGGGGCCACCCGTGATTCTGACGACGGTCAAGGAGCAAGTCGGCGTCAATTTGTAGAGACGCGGTTTCAGGCTAATGGCAAAGGAAGACGTCATTGAAGTACAAGGGGTGATCATGGAAACGTTGCCCAATGCCATGTTTCGGGTTCAACTGGAGAGTGGGCATAAGATCTTGGCACATATTTCAGGGAAGATGCGGATGCACTTTATTCGCATTCTTCCGGGCGATAAAGTGACCGTGGAGCTATCTCCATATGACCTCACGAGGGGGCGGATTACCTATCGCTTCAAATAGCGGGGAGAGTCAACTCTCATGAAAGTCAAATCGTCAGTCAAAGCGATGTGTTCAAAATGTATTGTCTTCCGGCGACGAGGTATCGTTCGGGTCCGGTGCATTAACCCTCGCCACAAGCAGCGACAAGGGTAAGGCGGAAGACCCCGTCAGGTGAAGAAGGAGGAGACATGGCTCGGATAGCAGGCGTCGATCTGCCCGTGGGCAAACGCATTGAGATAGGCTTGACCTATATTTACGGGATCGGGCCGTGGAACGCGAGGCAGATTTTGCAGAAGACCGGCATTGATTCCGCCGTGCGCGTCAAGGATCTTCGTGAGGAAGACATTGTCAAACTTCGTGAGGCGATCGATAAGGATTACACCGTCGAAGGGGATCTTCGAAAGGAAATCACTCTCAGCATCAAACGACTGATCGATACGGGAACCTATCGAGGGCTTCGTCATCGCAGGGGACTTCCCGTTCGCGGTCAACGAACCAAGACGAATTCACGAACCCGGAAAGGGAAACGGGCGTCGATCGGCCGGTCCAAAAAATAAACAGCCACCCAGGTGATACCATGAGCGTAAAAAAAGGTCGGAAAAAAGAGAAAAAAATCGTGCAAATGGGTATTGCCCATATCCAGGCGTCTTTCAACAACACACTGGTCACCATTACCGACATGAGCGGCAATACGGTCTCGTGGTCGAACGCGGGCGGCCTGGGCTTCAAGGGGGCCAGGAAGAGTACGCCCTTTGCCGCGACGCGCGTGGGGGAAGCGGCCGGTCGAAAAGCCATGGAGCAGGGTATGCGCCAGATCGACGTGTACGTCAACGGACCGGGATCGGGGCGTGAGTCGGCGGTGCGCGCATTGCAGTCCGTGGGGCTACGCGTGAATTTGATTCGTGACGTGACGCCCATTCCCCATAACGGATGCCGGCCCCCGAAACGGCGGCGGGTGTAAGCGGTGAAGGATTCAACCTTCAGACGTGCCAACGCGGACTCTGAAGTTTCGAAAGTGAGAGGCTAGAGACGTGGCAAATTATCGTGGTCCAGTATGCAGGATTTGTCGAAGGGAAGGTGTCAAACTGTTCCTCAAGGGAACACGTTGCATGACCGACAAGTGTGCGATCGAACGTCGAAGTTATCCTCCGGGGCAACATGGGCAATCCCGTCCCCGTGTGACGGATTACAGCATGCAGTTACGTGAAAAACAGAAATTGCGCCGGATGTATGCCGTCCAGGAACGTCAGTTTCGGGGGATCTTTCAGCGAGCCGAGCGTCAGGGGGGTGTGACGGGTGAGAATCTTCTGGCGTTGCTTGAGCGACGTTTGGATAACGTCGTCTACCGGATCGGGTTGGCGTTTTCGCGCAAGCAGGCTCGTCAATTGGTCAATCATGGTCATATTCTGGTGAATGGCCGGAAAACCGACATTCCTTCGTATACGACGGCCGTGGGCGACGTGATTCAAGTCAGGCCAAGGAGCGCGGAGTTGGTGGCGATCAAGGCGGCGGCTGATGCCGCCGACAACCTGCCGGGTGTCACCTGGATCGACTGTGACCGTGACGCCTTGAAGGGGACGATTCGGGCATTGCCGACGAAAGAGGACATCGGGGCCCCGGTCAATGAACAGATCATTGTCGAATTATATTCTCGCTAACGGGGAACCCGTTGGCGAGCCGGACGTGAGTCGTGATCTCGGCTATGACAGATTGAGGCGAAAGGGAGCGCAATGAACAAAGGGATCAAGGATTTCCAGTTGCCGATGCGACTGGAATTGGAAAAGGAAACAGCCTCGCCCACCTATGGAAAGTTTACAGCAGAGCCCTTTGAACGCGGGTTTGGAACGACGGTTGGGAATTCCCTGCGACGCGTGTTGCTGTCTTCGTTAACCGGGGCGGCTGTGACCTCCGTCAAGATCGAAGGGGCGTTTCATGAGTTTTCCACCCTTCCCGGCGTTGCGGAAGACGTGACCATTATCATCTTGAACGTCAAGAATCTTCGGCTGAAGCTGCATACCGACAAATCGAAGGCGATGCGGTTAAAGAAGAAAGGGCCGGGCGAAGTCAGCGCCGCCGATATTCAGCATGACGCGGATATCACCATCTTGAATCCGGAACTGCCTATCGCGACGTTGGACAAGGACGGGATGCTCGACATCGAGTTGATCGTCAAGCCGGGTCGCGGGTACGTCCCGGCGGAACGCAATAAAGAAGAAGGGTTGCCCATTGGCGTCATCCCGGTTGACTCGATTTTTTCCCCGATCAAGCGCGTGAACTTTCACGTGGAAAATGCCCGGGTCGGTCGCGTGACCGATTATGACAAATTGAATCTTGAGATTTGGACTGACGGAAGCATCACCCCACAGGAAGCCGTTTCCTCATCGGCTTCCATTCTTCGCGAACATTTGGCGATTTGCATCCCCAGCGAAGAAATGAAAGAAGTGGAGCATGATTCCGCGTACGAGGAAACACAAGCTGAATTGGACAAGCACCTGGCTCGAAGCGTCAATGAACTGGAACTGTCCGTGCGCGCGGCGAATTGTCTGAAAAATGCGAATATCAAAACGATTGAAGACCTCGTGCAGAAGACGGAAATCGAGATGCTGAAAACCAAAAATTTCGGGAAAAAATCTCTCAATGAAATCAAGGAAGTGCTGGCTGAAATGGGGTTGAGCTTGGGCCTGAGACGAGAACATCTGGTGCAGGCCAACAACCAATCGCATTAACATCTTATCAAGAAGAGAGCGACGTCGTGCGACATCGAAAAAAGGGCAGACAACTAGGACGAAATTCCAAACATCGCCACGCGATGTTTCGGAACCTCGTGACCTCGTTACTGGAACACGAACGTATCGAGACCACGGAGGCCAAGGCCAAAGAGCTTCGCGGTTTCACGGAAAGAATGATCACCCTGGGGAAAGATGGTTCCCTGCATGCGCGCAGGCAGGCCTTGAATTTCATCAGGAGCAAAGACGTGGTCTCGAAATTGTTCAGCGACGTTGCCGGACGGTTCAACCAACGGTCCGGGGGATACGTCAGGATCATTCCAACGAGACGTCGCCCCGGCGATGCCGCGGAGCTTGTGGCTGTTGAGTTGATCGAACGTGGACCGGTGAGTGAGCCCGTCGATGAACCGGTGATCGAAGACAAGGCGTCATAAGCATCTTCCTCCTCACGTGTCCGGTCTTGCGGCGGTCCCCGGTGCGTGACCCCGCTCCTCGCGGATTTTTCTTTTACAGACAAGCATCAGCGGCCCGTTTGGTTTACTTGGCTGGGGGCGTGTGATATTGTGTTTCACGTTCCGGTTCTGTTCCTTCCGAGCCATCATTGACGTGTCGACCTATGTTGCGTTCATGGATTCGATGGATTCTAAGAGGGATGACCCTGTGTTTGGCGGGCTTCCTCGGGTATGTCCTCATACAGCAAATGCAGTCCACTCGTCCTCTCCCGGTCATGACGGAACCGGTTTTGGAAACGATTGATGCCGGCATGGAAGGGTTTGTCTACCGTCAGACTGATGAAGGCCGGGTCCAGTGGGAGGTGGAAGCGCAACGAGCCGAAAGCCATGAGTCCGAGCAGCACGTGCTCCTGAAGCAAGTTCAAATTCGGTTGTTTGACCGGCAGGGGCAAGAGCAGGAAATGCAGTTGGAGGCTGAAGCGGGAACCATTAATACGGCCAACGGTGATTTCGATCTTCGCAATCAGGAAGACCTGATTGCGATTGCGTTGGCCAATGGATATACCATCCTGACCTCGCACGTTCACTGGGTGGACGCGGCACAGACCATCAGCACGAACAAGCCGGTGACCATACATGGTCCCGGCGTGATCATTACCGGCACCGGTTTGGTCGCGGAGTTGAAAACAGAAACGTTAGGAGTTCTCGATGATGTCCACGTTCAGATTACGTCCTGAATACCGTCTGTCAATGCTTATGGTGGTCCTGGTTTGTGGTTGGGTCCCGGCATGGGCCGTCCCCGTGGCTTTTGCCGAGGAAAAAGAGCAAACCACGATTACGTCACAGACGATGACCGTCCAGGGAAAGTCGAGACAGACGACCTTTGAGGGAACGGTCGTCCTTACGAAAAGAGACTTCGTCATGCGAGCCGATCGTATGGTTGTGACGTTTAAAAAAGGAGCGAAGACCGGACAACAGTCACAGGACGAAGGGACCGCAGGACAAGTTGACCTCATTGAAGCCAGCGGCAGCGTGGTCATCGAGAAATCAGATGGGAAGGCGACGTGCGGGCGCGCGTTGTATGACAAGGATGAAGAAAAACTCGTGCTGACGGAATCGCCGATGGCTTGGCAAGGTGGGACCAAGGTCAAGGGAGCCCGGATGACCATGTTTTTAAAAGACGAACGAAGTGTCGTCGAGGGCGGGTCCCACGTGGTGATTCTCGGGGAGTAGGGGCCGTCAGGCCGTGGACCATCGTTGACCTGTGACAGCCCGTCATGGAGCACTCCAGGCTTTCCAGCAATGAACAAGAGCGTTTTTCCCAGATGTCGTTGTTCGAGGTTTCCCTTGGTCGCATCGGGAAGTCGGCTTGCCTGTCCGTCCACGAATTGCGCAAAAGTTTCAAGGGACGGGATGCGGTGCGAGGTGTTTCGTTAGAAGTTCAATCAGGAGAAATTGTTGGATTATTGGGGCCGAATGGAGCGGGAAAAACAACGATTTTCGACATGGTGGTCGGCCTTTGCCAGCCGGACCACGGCCGGATTGTCCTGAATCGCAATCCGGTCACCGACCTGCCGATGTACCGGAGAGCCCGCCTGGGCATTGGATACCTTCCGCAGGAAGCCTCCGTCTTTCGCCGGCTATCCGTTCAAGATAATATTCGTGCCGTCCTGGAGACCCTGGACATTTCCCGGGATGAGCGTCGAAAGCGCTTGGAGGGGTTATTGAACGAACTTGGGTTAGCCCATATTCGACACAACAAAGCCTTCACGCTTTCCGGCGGCGAGCGTCGCCGGTTGGAAATCACGAGGGCCCTGGCGACGGCTCCCCGGTTTTTGTTATTGGATGAACCATTTGCCGCCATTGATCCCATTGCGGTCGCCGACCTCCAAAAAATCATTCAGTCCCTGAAAAGAAAAAACATCGGTATCCTGACGACGGATCACAACGTGCAGGAAACGCTTTCCATAACCGACCGGGCGTATATCATTAATGAAGGAACGATCCTCGAGGCAGGCACGCCAGAAGCCATTGTCATGAGCCCCAAGGTCAGAGAAATCTACTTGGGCGAACGCTTTCGGCTCTGAACGGTTCAATCTGGCCCGCATAGCGGCGATGGAACTCAAACTCGATCTTCGGCTCAGTCAGAAGTTGGTGATGACGCCCCAACTTCAACAAGCCATCAAGCTCTTGCAGTTATCCAGGCTGGAATTACAGCAGGTCCTCTCGCAAAACTTGTTGGACAATCCCCTGCTTGAAGAGGAGGAAGAAGGCGCGACTTCGGAAGAGCAGGCTCCTGAAGAAGGAGAAGAAGCCGTCGATGACGACGAGACAAATTGGGAAGAGAAGTTCCCGGAGCCGCTCTCGCCCGAAGGGTGGGAAGATTATTATGAAAGCGATTGGCGGTCAGGGGATAGTCATGGTCC
The DNA here is from genome assembly GCA_022824735.1 of Nitrospirales bacterium. Taxonomy (GTDB): domain Bacteria; phylum Nitrospirota; class Nitrospiria; order Nitrospirales; family UBA8639; genus Bin75. The sequence goes on along the minus strand of JAJDZI010000009.1, from coordinate 8,540 downwards.
GGCTTCCCTGGATGACAACTTTCCTTCCTATGACCAGACGTTGACGAGACCTGCCACACTCGTAGACCACCTGCTGTGGCAGTTGCAACTGTCTTCCGAGGATGAAGAAGAAAAAACCATTGGCCACATGATTATCGGCAATCTCGATGAAGACGGGTATCTTCGCACGTCGATCGAGGAAATTGCCGAAGAATCCCAGGCATCCGTCAAAAAGGTTGATTCTGTTTTATCCTTGATTCAGACGTTCGACCCCATTGGCGTGGCTGCCAGGGATCTTCAGGAATGCTTATTGATTCAGCTTCGCTACCTTCACCAGATGCCCCTGGGCAATGGATACCATCATGGCGGACCCCGCCAGGAATCCTTGCTGGAATTGATTATCAAGAGCCACCTTCACGACCTCCAGAAAAAACGATATGCCACCGTTGCCAAAGCCGTCGGCAGGCCGGTTGCGGAAATCGTGGAAGCCGTGCACGTCATTGAAGGGCTGGAACCCAAACCGGGACGTCCGTATTCTTCCGACAACAACCAGGTGATTGTGCCGGACGTCTTCGTCTTCAAAGACGAAGGCGAATGGCAGGCCCTTCTGAATGACGATGGAATGCCTCGTGTGCGAGTTGATCCGTATTATACGAAGATCCTGGGCGCGAACCACGGAGATGGCGCCGCCACGAAGGCGTACATGGAGGACAAACTGCGCGGGGCGCAATGGATTATCCGCAGTCTTGAACAGAGGAACAAAACGATCCTGAAAGTGGTTGAAAGTCTGATCAAATTCCAGAAGACCTTTTTGGAAAAAGGCATCCAGTACTTGAAACCGCTTGTCCTGAAGCAGGTGGCCGAAGACGTGGCCATGCATGAGTCGACGATCAGCCGGGTCACGACGAATAAATACATGTATTGTCCCCAGGGCATGTTGGAACTGAAATTTTTCTTTAACGCCGGCATCCAGCGTGCGGAACCGGGCGCTGAAGATTTATCTTCGATCACCGTTCGTGAGTTGATCCGCGAAATGGTTGGGCAGGAAAATCCCGGGAAACCTTTGAAAGATCAGGAAATTGTCTCGAGGTTGGGCGCCAGGGGAATTGTCATTGCCAGGCGGACGGTTGCCAAATATCGTGCCGAACTCAACATCGCCCCGGCCAGCCAGCGGAAGCGGATGTAGCTTGCCGCTTGGGTCGCCGTGACTGATACTCCACCGGAACGCGCGCTGCATCTCGTGATCGTCAGTGGTTTGTCCGGGTCCGGAAAAACCCAAGCCCTGAAATGTCTCGAGGATATAGGGTTCTTCTGCGTCGATAACCTCCCGCCGGCGTTGTTCCTGTCATTTGCGGAATTCTGCGGCCAACGCAGTCACACGGTTCGAAAGATCGCCTTGTGCATTGATATTCGCGAACGCGAATTCTTTTCGGATTTTTCCGAAAATCTTGAACGGCTTCAAGCGAACGTTTCCGTCGTGGAACTCTTGTACCTGGAAGCCAATGACGTGGTCCTGACTCGTCGATTTTCCGAGTCCCGCCGCCCTCATCCACTCCTCCCCCGGCAGCCCGTGCTTGAAGGGATCCAACTCGAACGGCAGCGCCTTGGTGAATTGCGTGTTCGTGCCGACCGGGTTCTGGATACGTCGGAGTTGACCGTCCATGAACTTCGCGATTGGATGTTCCAGCAGTACGGCGACCATGAGCACCGGCATTCGATGAAAATCTTCGTGCTCACGTTCGGCTACAAGTTTGGCGTACCCTACGAGGCCGACCTCGTGTTTGACGTCAGGTTTTTACACAATCCACATTTTGTTCACGAGTTGAGGCTGTTAACGGGAAATGACAAAGACATCCAGCAGTACGTGCTCGGGAACAAAGAGGCACAAGATTTTCTCGAGCATATGAGGAATTTTTTCGCCTTTCTCCTTCCCCTGTTTGAACGGGAACGACGGAGTTATTTGACCATCGCCATTGGTTGTACGGGCGGAAGGCATCGCTCCGTCGCCATGGCCAACAAGGCGAAGGAACTGTTCGGGTTGTTGGGCTATCGCGTCACCCTCAGTCACCGGGATTTGGACCGTTCGGAATATTGATGTCTCGTTCCTCGGGCAAGCGCAGAATTCAGAATGATCCACTACCCCCAATCGCCATTGTTTGACGCTCAATTGATAACAGTGTAGGGTTGAATCCTCCGTGCGGACCCTCAGGGATTGTGCCTCCGGCGGCAGGCGAACCGTCGCCATTGACAGCCGATGACGAAACGACTCCGGAAATGGGCCGAGGTGTTCTCACGATCGCAGACTCGTGTCGGATTGGACATCGGGTCTTCCACGATCAAGCTGGTTCAGCTTGAGCAACGCGCCGGCCGGTATCGTCTCAAACGATTTAGCGTGCGTCGTTTTGGATCAACGGTTGCGGAAAAGGGGGCGACCCGCCAACCCTCCGGACTCAAAGCCGCACTCGGCAACCTGTTTCAAGAATGTGGTCTCCTCGGCAGTCCCGTGGCCATCTCCGTATCCGGACCTTCGGTGATGGTCAAGCGAATACGTGTATCCGGTGTCCGGGCGGATGCCCTTGATGAGTATTTGACGTGGGAAGGTCATCAATACATCCCGTATGCCACGAATGACATTTATTTCGATTATTGGATTTTGCCTCAACCTCAGCCCGCATCGAAGGAGTTGGAATTGCTGCTGGTGGCGGCCAAGCAGCAGGTCGTTGAAAGCCGAAAAACGTTGTTGGAAGAAATCGGGGTGCATCCGGTCGTGTGTGACGTCGATGGCCTCGCGTTGATGAAGACGATGATGCGGACACGCCGGGCCTCCAGGGGAAAGTCGTTTGCAGTGGCCAACGTGGGAGCCGGTGGAATGAACCTCATCGTTGTTGCCGATGAGCAGCCCCTCGTGGTCCGGGACGTCGCGTTTGAAGAAACGACATCAGGCCTGACTTCCGGTGACGCGGGAGCCGTCGAAGGCTTGGTCCGGCATGGTTCATCCCTGGCCGGTCCCGGTTCCCCTGAGAATGCATCGGCAATGGTGGCGATCGTCAGGGAAATCAAATGTTGTTTCGAGTCGGTCCTGGAGCACGACCCCACACTCCACGTGGAGAAGCTGTTTCTGTGCGGAGGGCAATCGGATGATCCGCGATTGCGAACTGAGTTGCACGACGCGTTGGGAATCCCGGCTCTCCCGTTAAATCCTTTTGAGGAAATCGAATGTTCGGCTGATTGCCGGGACCGGCTGTGGGCGTCGGCCCATCTCGGAGGAGTGGCCGTCGGGTTGGCCCTTCATCAGGACAACCATGGTTAGCATTAATTTATTGAAAGGCCAACGATACGATGAGCCCCTGGCGCGTAAGCGCGCCAAACTGGAGTTGTTTGCGGGGGGTTGTGTCATGGCGGGCGTCTGTGCGTTTTGGGGGTGGGTCGCCATCGATGTCACCGAGACAACGCAACGGCTTGAAGGGGAAATGCAAGCCAAGCAGGCCCGTGTCGCGTTGCTGCAAACAACCCGGCAGGAAATTTTGGCGCTGGAAGAACAACGACAAGCCATGGCAGCCCGGGAGGAAAGAGTCAATGCCTTGACGAGTGAGTTGGATAGCCCCGTTCGCCTGCTGTCGATCATCAGCAAGGCGGTTGATCCCCTGGACGTGTGGTTGCTTCGCCTTCAGGCAAAGGATGAAAAGATTGCGTTGTCAGGTGTGGCCCGGTCACTCCAGGACGTGTCGAAGCTCGCAAAGGATTTTGAAAAAGGACTTGGGCCGGTCGACGTCGTTGGCGCCGGGCCTCACGCGCAACTGCCGGATCTCTTTCAATTTTCCATGAACGTATGGATGGATTCGTCGAATCATGGTGGAACGAATTCTTGATTGGGTGGAAGATACGCCCAGGAGTCAGAAGATCATGTTCTTGTTGCTCTGCGCAGGGTTGACGTCGATCATCCTGTTTCAATTTGTCGTGGAGCCTCAACGGGAACGCGCCCTGGCGTTTCAACAAACCCTTCGATCTCTCGATCACCAACTCGCAACGTCAACACCGGATCGAAAATTGGCAACGCTCAAAAAGGAAATCGATAGCCTGACAAGCCGGCTCACGATGGAGAAGAAGTTCTTGACGGCCCCCGTGGACCATATGCTCGCGGGTATTGTGGACAAAGCGCAATCGGTTGACGTGGCACTCAAGTCCTGGGAGTCCGGAGAGCCCGTTCCACTGCCGGAAACGAATCTGCATCGCGTCACGATTTGGCTCCGGGCCGAAGGAGGGTATCATGCGCTTGCCCACTTTCTTGAGGAGCTTCAAACGCTGCCGAACGCGTTGCCGCTGAAGTCCCTGGACTTTCACGCACGGGAACGGAGTGAGGCGGACCCTGGGCATCCTATTCAAGCCTCCATTGAATTGACGGGTTTTCAGGCGGCGGAGGTCGAACCAAGGGAGCAGTCGATTGCCGGAACAATCACAGGGTAGGGGCGCAGCCTCATGATGCGCGTTGCTTTCATGCTCACGTGTTTCCTGTGCGGGAGCGTGGCCGGAGTTCAGGCAGGGCCGGATAAGCAGGTGGCGGCGAACGTACAAGAGCCTTTGGCCTCGTTGAGTTATCGTTCGGATCACTATCGCGACCCGTTCGTTCCGGCAGCAGTGCCCCGAACGCCGGAGGGGGTTGCGGATCAGGCAGTGGACGCAAGCCCTCAAACCGTGAGGGTCGTGGGAATGATGTCATCCGTTCAAGGTCATTGGGCCGTGCTGGAATTCGATGACGGTGAACGACTCATCGTCGTGCCGGGACAAATCATTCCCGCGTATTCCCGGGTTGTGAAACGCATTACCGAACAAGGGGTAACTCTTTCGGCAATAGGGGCGACAAAGGCCACAAAGGCTCAGGGAGAGAAAACGTATCGGTTGGATCAGGACCCGGACGCCGGAGCACCGCGTTCCGAGGGGAATTCCTGAACGCTCTGATGGATAGGGTGTGACATGTTGCGTTATTTGAATGCCGGTGAATCCCATGGCAAGGGATTGATGGCCGTGTTGGAAGGGGTCCCGGCCGGGCTTCCGCTCACCGCGGAAGCGATCAATCATGACCTGGCAAGGAGGCAGGGCGGATATGGTCGCGGAGGCCGGATGCGAATCGAGAAGGATCAGGTGGAATTCTATTGCGGCGTCCGAAAAGGGAAAACGTTGGGCAATCCGTTGGGTCTCCTGGTTCGTAACCGGGATTGGGAAAATTGGCAGGAGATCATGGCAGCCGAACCGGGCCCCCCGTCGGAAGAACGCGTCGTCACTCGCCCGCGACCCGGTCATGCCGATTTGGTGGGGGCTATCAAATACGGCCATCGGGACATTCGCAACGTGCTCGAAAAGGCCAGTGCCAGAGAAACGGCCATCCGGGTGGCGCTCGGCGGCGTGGCCAAGGCCCTCTTATCGCAATTTGATATGCGGGTGATCAGTTATACGACCCGGATCGGCTCGGTCGTCATCCCGTCGATGGATGATCCCCTGGCGGCGTATGAATTGGCTGAGCAGTCCCAGGTGCGATGTCCTGATCCGGAAGCGAATGAAAAGATGATTCAGCAGATTCAATCGGCGAAACGGAACGGGGATTCATTGGGCGGCGTTTTCGAAGTCGTTGTACTCAATCCTCCGATCGGGTTGGGCAGTTACGCGCAGTGGGACCGGCGTTTGAGCGCGCGGTTGGCCATGGCGGCCATGAGTATCCAGGCCATGAAAGGCGTGGAAATCGGCATGGGGTTCGAGACCGCGCGTCGCTTGGGATCTGAAGTGCATGACGACATTTATCCCAGTGAAATCAGGCCCGGCTTTGCTCGAAAAACCAATCATGCCGGTGGGTTGGAAGGCGGGATCACAAACGGACAACCCATCGTCGTGCGGGTTGCCATGAAACCGATTGCTACCCTGTATCAACCGAAGAACAGCGTGGATATTCAAACAAAAGAACCATTCGAAGCCACGGTGGAACGTTCTGACATCTGCACGGTTCCCGCCGCCGGCGTGGTAGGAGAAGCCGTCATTGCCTATGAAATGGCGAATGCCATGCTGGAAAAGTTCAGCGGCGACAGCATTGAAGAGATGAAACGGAATTTCGACGCCTACCAGGAATACGTGAAGAATTTTTAGCCTCTTCCCTCAACTTCAACCGATGGTATCGTTCAACCGGAAAAGCCGGATGCAGGGTTGTGCATGACTCGCTCTCATGAAATCGTCAAAGTTGGTCTCGGCAAGCGGAGCTACGACGTTGTGATCGCTCCCGGCAGCCTTCACCGGATGGGGAAGTATTTGCAGGCATTGGGACTGTCCGGGAAAGTCGGCGTCGTGACCAACCCGGCGCTGGCGCGTTTGTATGGGGCATCGCTCAAACAGGCGCTTGTCAAGGCGGGCTTCACCTGTCACGTGATCAGCATTCCGGAAGGGGAGCGGACCAAGACGCTTCGGTGGGCCTCGTACATTGTCGATGAACTGGTCAAGCATCGATTCGAACGCCGCTCGCCGCTCGTGGCGTTGGGTGGAGGCGTCATTGGCGATATAACGGGTTTTGCCGCGTCGATGTATCTACGAGGCATCCCTTTCATTCAAGTGGCGACGACGCTGGTCGCCCAGGTGGATTCCAGCGTGGGCGGGAAAACCGGGGTCAACCATCCCTCGGGGAAGAACCTGATCGGCGCGGTTTACCAACCGGCGCTCGTGGTGTCCGACACGGATACGTTACGAACCTTGCCCAGGCGTGAATGGGTCGCCGGATTGGCCGAAGTGATTAAATATGGGGTCATTGCCGATAGAAAATTTTTCGTGTTTTTGGAGGACCGGATGGAACACATTCTCGATATGCGGGAAGCAGACGTCCAAACGGTCGTGAAGCGGTGTTGTGAGATCAAGGCGAAGGTGGTGGGCAAGGATGAACGGGAATCGGGCCTGCGTCGCATTTTGAATTATGGGCACACGATCGGGCACGCGTTGGAATCCCTGAGCCGGTACCGAAAATACATCCATGGCGAAGCCGTAGGCATCGGTATGGTGCATGAAGCCCTCTTGGCCCATCATTTGAAGTTGTGCTCACCGGCCGTGGTGGACCGGCAACGAACCCTGATGCAGCGAACGGGCCTTCCCGTGCGCATGCCGGCTCACAGTTTTTCGAAATTCTGGGGGGCCATGGGGCATGATAAAAAAGTGGTGGGTGGAACCATCCATTGCGTGCTGCCCCGGTCGATCGGCAACGTCCGAGTCCTGCCGCTGGACCCACGCGCCGTGAGACAATGGTATGCGCAACTCAGTTGAGCGAGTCATGTTTGGGGAATTATCGAGATGACTGCAAGAAAGAAATCTTCGACAAAAAAATCTCCTCGACGTTCCCCTCAAGACGTCAAGGCCGTCCTGCGCGAAAGGACGCGGGAAGTCGAAGTGCTGTACCGGATCAGTGAGTCGATCAGCAGCACGCTCGACCTGGAAGCCGTACTCAAACAGATCGTCGAGGTTGTGGTCGAAGTGACGAAAGCCGATTCCTGTTTATTGTATCTCGTCTCGGAGAATCGGGACGAACTCGTCTTGCGGTCATCCAAGAACCCCCATCCCAAACTCCTCGGGCGAATTTCCGTGGGATTGGGGGAAGGCATTACGGGTTGGGTGGCGCAAGAAAGGGTGCCGGTGGTCATTCCTCGCCACGCGAGTGATGATCCGAGATTCAAGCTCTTTCACAATCTCCCGGAAGACCGGTACCAGGCGTTTGTGTCGCTTCCCGTGGTGACCAAAGGCAACGTTATCGGGGTCATTAACGTGCAACACAAACGGGCGAGGCGGTATCGGGACGCCGAACTGGCGCTCCTGTCGACGATTGCGAACCAGGTCGGAGGCGCCATCGAAAACGCGCGCTTGTATGATGCAATGAAACGGCAAACGGTACAACTGGATACCTTGTCCCAAGTGTCGGAAACCGTCGCGTCCAATCGCGTGATCGAGGAAATGCTGCAATTGATCGTGATGACGACGGCCCAGATGATGGATTCGACGATCTGTTCGCTCATGTTGGTTGACGAGGAGAGCCAGCGGTTGCACATTGCGGCGACCCAGAGCCTGAGCGAGGCGTATCGGCGAAAACCTCCGCTCAAGATCGGTCAGAGCATCAGCGGGCGCGTGGTCAAGGAACAACGGCCGATCTACGTGTCCGACGTGAAGAAAGAACAAGAGTTCTTTTACCAGGACCTGGCCAAACGGGAGTCGTTGTGCTCGCTCTTGTCGGTGCCCATGATGAGCAAGGAAAAGGTGATCGGCGTACTCAATACCTACACCTCCACGTTGCATGCGTTTGACGACAAGGAAATCAAAATCATGCAGGCCATAGCCAACCAGGCGGCGGTGGCGATTGAGCATACGCGTCTCATGGAAAAATCATTTGAAATGCAGGAAGCCCTGACCGTCAGGAAACTCGTCGAACGAGCCAAGGGCCACCTCATGCATTCCCGCAAACTATCGGAAGCCGACGCCTTCAGGTTGATTCAGCGTCAAAGCATGAACATGCGAAAATCCATGCGCGAAATCGCCGAAGCCATCATCCT
>JAJDZI010000151.1 GCA_022824735.1 Nitrospirales bacterium | reverse complement strand
GAGGGTGATGAGGCGTGGTTTGCCGCCGGTCAATTCATCTGTGGGTCGGCGGGCATGTTGGCGTAGAGGGCCATGTCCGTGCCCAGAGATCGGAGAATATTGCCCCATAGGCTATTGTGGTCTTGGCCGAACATTATGGCGGAGTCGGCCGGTACCGTGAGCCACGATCCGGTTCGCATTTCGTTTTCCAGTTGGCCGGGCGCCCAGCCCGAATATCCCATGAAGGCGCGTAAATTTCCCAGAGATGAGGGGTTCTGCAACAGACCTTCCAGGGTTTTCATGTCGCCGCCCATGTAGACGCCGTTGAAGACGTGATGGGAATCTTCCGGCCCCTCAGACATCCGGTAAAGGAGCAGGAGGTTGTTACGTTGGACCGGTCCTCCGGAAAAGACCCGGTGACGTTGGCCTTCCAGGATGGGAACTTGCGGGAGTACTTCGGTGATATTGATCTCCGTCGGCCGGTTGACGACGACCCCGAGCGCTCCTTCAGGGCCGTGCTTGCACAGCAGGATGACGGTCTGCCGGAAATTCGGATCGCGGAGGCCGGGACTTGCCACGAGGAAAATGCCTTTACCAAGCGGGATATCCATATCGTGATCCTACGTTCGATAGTCCTTGAATTCCGCGTCGGCGTCAGGCAGCTTGAAAAACGCCCGCATTTGTTTTTTGAGCGTGGCACGGCCGGTTTCGTCACCGAGGTTCAGGTGGTATTCGTTGATGACCATGGTTTTCACCCCGCCGGGTTTGTTCCATTCGTCCCAACAGGCCTGACAGACGTTGCTCTTGATTTCTCCTTCGAGTTTTCCCATGAAAATGGGCTCGGTGATTTCTTCCGTGGGCTGTTCGCATTTGAGACAGTGAATCTTCGCCATGAATGCTCCTCCTTGTCTGGCTATTCTCCGGACATCCTGGGGCGCGTGGGCCGACCAAGTATTCATCCTAGCATGCCGAAGAAAGGCCTGAAAAGGAAAAGCCGGTTGATTGACGTGACTTGGCGATCATGCTAGAAAACGGGAATCCAGTATGTTCATGCCCGGATGGCGGAACTGGCAGACGCGCCAGACTCAAAATCTGGTTCTCGCAAGAGAGTCCGAGTTCGACCCTCGGTCCGGGCACCATGTTCGACGTCTGTGGCCTTGAGGGAAACGGGCTATGTCCTGGGTAGAGCGGCGGAAGCGCAAATTGATTACACGGAGGGCCTTTCGGTCTCAACCAGGAGGTTGGTTGCCTTTGTCGCCATATCAAGATTTCAGGGAGAAACCCCTTGACACTGTTTGAGCAGATCACTATAGTTATGACACTTTAGGACTGGACAAAACTTAAGTCACGAAGAAGGACTGATTATTCCAGCCATCATTCCTTATTATCAGTGTTCGATTATTAACATACACTTCCTAAGGAGGAGCCACATGCGGAAGTTAGGGTATTTTGGAGCAGCAATCATTCTTGTAGGCTCAGTTAGCGTAGCAGTGGCGCAAGAGCGTGCGCCTCAACACTCCGGCTTCGGCACGGGTGTTGGTGAATCTCAGGGGTCTGGAACGCGGTCCCGTGTCTTCGACCAGGATGACATGGAGCGTTACCTTTCAGCTCCGGAGACGATTCAGGGTGAAGTGGTGGCCATCGATTATGCGGCGGGGAAACTGTATCTTGACATGGGCGGAAGTTCTCATGATGAACGCCAGACCCTTCGCGGCAGTTTGAACTTGAAGGAACTCTGGTTCGATGCCGAGACCAACATGGAGAACCTCAAGGCCGTGAACAAAGGGGATTATGTTGCCGTTTCCGCCAAGGACGAAACCACTGCGTCTCAGAAGTTCAGCACGGGCCGTAAGATGGTTCGTACCGTGTATGTCCTTGAGGGATCACAGGTGCTTGGTGGTGCAAACAACCCGGATTTCGGCGGTGGCTTGGGCCAACGGCCGGACCCGACCAATTTCCGCGGTATTGCGACCCCGACGGCCGGTTACACCGGTGTTCCTGAAGGCGGTTTGCAAGAGGGTGCAGTGCAGGGTGGCATTACTTCCAGCCTGGGTGTCGTCACGGGTGCCGCGCCTTGCTGGCAATGCGCTCCTCAGCCGGACACGGTGAACAAGAGAGTCGACAAAACGATTGCCACCGATTATGGTGACAAGCGGGATAACTTCAACAAAGGGACAGTGCAATAAGAGACTGGTCCCAGCGGGAAAAGTTACAACACAAAGAGAGCGTGTCGGCGTTTATGCCGGCACGCTCTCTTTGTTTCTGTCATGAGTCTTGCAATCGGCACAATCCGTTGCTTGTCTTAATCCCATGAAAGAAGCCATAGATGATGAGTCAGGAAGTTGATCCCCATGCACTGTTGGACCTTCGTGGTGTCATCTGTCCCTACAATTTTGTCAAAACCAAACTGCGGCTGGAGACCATGCAGCCCGGGCAGGTATTGGAGGTTTTTCTGGATGACGGTGAACCCATCAGGAATGTCCCGCAGAGCGTTGAAAACGAAGGGCACAATATTCTTCGGCGTGAGTTCGTTGACTCGTATCATCGTATCTTCATTCAGAAGGCCGATGATTGAATCCTGGTTGTAGGTCCGTCCTGTCTGCTGCGTTTTACCCGCTTCTCTTTTCCCTGTATGACGAGCGTCATTTCTCCTTTGAGTACGCGGGATGAATGTGACAGAAGGATGTCCCGGGCCGTGCCGCGAAGGATTTCTTCGTGGGCTTTGGTCAGTTCACGGCTGATGGCGATTCGACGGTCGCCAAGGATTTCCTGAATGGCCAGGAGCGTGGCCTTTATCCGGTGAGGCGTTTCAAAGAGGATAATGGTCTTGGTCTCCTCACGGAGACTTTCCAAAAGGCGGGTCCGGGCCGACGATTTCTTGGGAAGAAATCCGATAAACGTAAACGCATCGGTTGGTAATCCTGCAACGGAGAGAGCGGCGACCACCGAAGAGGGACCGGGAATCGGAACGATGGGCACGTTAATGGCAATGGCGCGGGTTACCAGAAAATAGCCTGGGTCAGAGATCAGGGGAGTTCCGGCATCAGAAACGAGGGCAATGGACTTCTCTTCTTTCAAAAGTTCAAGGAGAACCGGAGTTTTTTCTTCTTTGTTGAAATCGTGATAACTCGTTAGGCGGGTATGGATCTGGTAATGGCGACAGAGTTTTTGGGTATGACGGGTGTCTTCAGCCGCAATGACCGATACTTCCTGTAAAATGCGGTGGGCCCGGAAGGTGAGATCTTCCAGGTTTCCGATCGGTGTACTGACGAGATACAAATTCCCCGGCATGAATGGCCCCTGGTTGGTTTGGTGATGCGTACGGGGAATCATTGTAAACGTTCAGACATTCGTTGACAAAAGAATGAGCTAACCGCGTCGTAAGCGAAGGAGGAAACAGGTGATGTTGGAAGGTCGTGTGGCGATTGTGACGGGGGGCGGGTCGGGGATCGGCAAGGGAATCGCTCTGGGTTTGGCGGAGAAAGGCGTTCGCGTGGCCGTGTGCGGGCGGCGCGCGGAATTGCTCGATCAGACGGTTGAACAGGTTGTGAAGTCAGGAGGAAAAGCCATGAGCATGCCTGCCGACGTGACCGAGCGTGGCGAGGTGGAGCGATTCGTTGCGTCCGTGGTCAATGAATGGGGGCAGGTTGATATTTTGGTCAACAACGCCGGCGTCTCGGGTAGAACGCCCATAGACGATCCTGATGATACGCGTTGGCTGAATATTCTCGATGTGAATTTGACGGGTTCTTATCTCTGTTCCAAAGTCGTGTTGCCGCATATGAAGGAGCCGGGTCGTATTGTGAACATGTCTTCGGTTCTTGGCCGGTTCGGTGTTCCGGGTTACGCGGCGTATTGCACGGCCAAACACGGCATCATCGGGTTTACCAAGGCCTTGGCGCTCGAAGTGGCCGGGCGAGGCATTACGGTGAATGCCATCTGTCCGACCTGGGTTGATACCGATATGGCTCGTCAGGGCATCGAGGAAACGGCAGCGATCCTGGGGATGCCGGCAGAGGAATTCCGAACCCAGGCCGTCGCAGCGGTCCCCATCAAAAGGATGGCGGAGGTTGGAGAGATCGTCGCGCTGACGATGTATCTTTGCCAAGCGGATGCGGCCTCGATAACGGGACAGGTCATCAACGTATGCGGCGGCGCCACGGCAGGGTCCGGCGGCTGACTCCCTTCTTCTTTGGCGCACCAATTCATTGCAAGCTCCTATCCTGCATTCCCCCTTTCCTTTGTTGCTATCTGAAAACAGCCTATCTATACTTTCAAGCTGGGCGCATTGCGCCATTTGCTGGTGATACCGATGACCGTTGCCTTTTTGCAACTGACGTTGGGGCTGTATTTTGTCGGGATCTTGCTGTCCCTGATCTATTTGCTCCGGCGATCTGAAGTGCTTGCCCGGGTGGCGCTTGCCGCGACGTGTGTCGGCTTTGCCATCCATAGCGTGGTCCTGGCCGTACAAGTGTTTTCCGGAGAAGTCGGCGTCACGTTCCACAAGGCCCTCTCGTTTTTTTCGTGGTCCCTGATCCTGGTCTTTTTACTGGTCGTCATCCTCCAGCGGCTTTACGTCCTGGGAGCCTTCATCCTGCCCATTGCCTTTCTTTCGCTGATTTCGACGGCTGTCCTGCCTGCGGAAACCCCGGTCCTTCAACCCATGTTGCGAGCCGTGTGGGTCCACGTCACCCTCAGCATGTTGGGAGCCGTCGGGTTTGCCGTGGCCTTTGTGGCAGGGGTCATGTACCTGATGCAGGAGCGGCTGCTGAAATCCAAACAATTCAACGTCCTGTTCTTTAAGCTGCCGCCATTGGATTTCCTGGACACGTTGAACCAGCGTTCGATGTTGTTGGGGTTTCCCTTGCTCACCCTGGGTATTCTGACGGGGGCCATTTCCGCCCAGGTCACGCTGGGTTCCTACGTGAGCTGGAATCCCGAACAGCTTTGGGCGCTTGTGACGTGGGTGTTTTATTTCGTGGTCCTGATGGGCCGGGTGACCGTGGGCTGGCGGGCGAAAAAGGCAGCCTACCTGACGATCGTGGGATTTGCCGGCGTGCTGTTGACGTTTCTCGGGGTTGTGCTGAAAGGAAACGGGATTTCCGTAAGCTGATGAATATCATCCTTGTGGGATTGAGTCATAAAACCGCTCCCGTCGAACTTCGGGAACTGCTCGTGGTTCCCGACAGCCGGATGGGCGAAGCCCTCAACCGTCTCATGGATCATGAAGGTATTCGAGAGGGGATGTTGTTACAGACCTGCAATCGCGTGGAAGTGTACGCGGTCGTCGATCACGTGGAACAGGGATTTTCCGCGATCCAGGAATTTTTCGTGGATACGCACCTGTCCGTGTCCGCGGAACAATTAATGCCCCGCCTGTATTGTCACGCAGAAGATCGGGCCATTACGCACCTGTTTCGCGTGGCGTCGAGTCTTGATTCCCTGGTCGTGGGAGAGCCGCAAATCCTGCGTCAAGTGAAAGATTCTTTCCAAGAGGCGTTAACCCACAATGCGACCGGGGTCATCCTGAACAAGCTGATCAAAAAGGCGATCTCCGTGGCCAAACGCGTTCGTACGGAAACACGGATCGCGGAAAACGCCGTATCGGTGAGCTATGCCGCAGTCGAATTGGCCAAGAAAGTCTTCAGTAATCTGCCGTCCCGGACGGTGATGCTGGTCGGGGCCGGAGAAATGGCCAAATTGGCGGCACGGCATTTGGTGAATCATGGAGTTCACGAGGTGTTGCTCACCACCCGTGACCCGGTCAGGGCTGCGGATATGGCTGCCCGGTTCAACGGCACGTCCATTCCCTTTGAAGATTTTCGCGCGAACATGCACCGGGCCGATATTGTGCTGTGTTCCACCGGGGCGTCCCACTACCTGATCGGTCCCGAGGACGTGGAACGGGCGGTGCGCGCACGCTGGAATCAGCCGATTTTCCTGATCGACGTCTCGGTCCCTCGTAATATCGATCCCGACGTGCGTCAGGTCGATAACGCGTTTCTGTTCGATATTGACGATCTTGAATCGCATATCGAACAGAACCGTGAAGAGCGCCGGCTGGAAGCCACCCGTGCCGAATCCATCGTCAAGGACGAAGTCGAAGTGATCCTGAAATGGATTCAGTCTCTCAAGGCGACTCCCACGATTATTGCCTTGCGCAAACGGGCGGACGCCCTGAAGGAGACGGAGTTGCAAAAAGCCCTGAGCCGGCTCGGGACGTTGACTCCGGAGCAGCAGGAGGTCGTGGAAGGGCTTGCCTCCGGGATCGTCAATAAACTGCTTCACGGTCCATTGGTGGCCTTGAAGTCCGCGGCCCAATCATCCAACGGGTTTGTGTATATCGAAGCGGCGAGATTGTTTTATGATTTGGGCCAGAGTTTTCCCGAGCAGCAATCCGTGAACGTTGAGAACGTCCGGGATGAGACGGACGTGACGGTGGAGGGACTTCCCCCGGCGTCGAAAGAGGAGCCGGAACAGGACGGGATTTCCCGGCAGGCTTCGGGTTTGTAGGGTTGGAGGCACGTCAGGGCTGATGAAGGAATCAGAGTGAGCCTTACGCATGGACGGCGGGCGTCTCTCGTCATTGGCACGCGCGGCAGTCAATTGGCCCTCTGGCAGGCAGAGTGGGTGCAAGCCCGGCTCCGGGAGATCGCTCCGTCCGTGTCGGTCCGGCTTGAACGGATTCGAACGAGCGGAGACAAAATTCTGGACGTGCCGTTAGCCAAAATCGGAGGGAAAGGGTTATTCGTCAAGGAAATCGAGGAGGCGTTATCCAGGGGAGACGTCGATCTTGCGGTCCATAGCATGAAGGACGTGCCCTCGGTGTTGCCGGAGGGATTGGCCATCGTCTGTATTCCGGCGCGGGAAGACGCCCGGGATGCGCTTCTGACCAGGGACCGCGTGGCGTTCCGGGAGCTTCCGTCCGGCGCGAAGGTGGGGACCAGTAGCCTTCGACGGCAAGCCCAGTTGTTGGCTCACCGGCCGGACCTGAACGTGGTCATGCTTCGAGGCAACGTAAACACCCGGCTCCGAAAGCTTCAGGAAGGCGAGTTCGACGCGATCGTGCTGGCTGCGGCGGGTCTCACACGGTTGGGTTGGGCCCGGCACGTGACGGAATATCTCCCGCCGGCCTTGAGCCTTCCGGCCGTTGGCCAGGGCGCCTTGGGGATCGAATCGCGCGCGGATGACACGTTTGTTCGAGAGTTGCTCGACCCTATCAATGATCACCGGACGTCTAGTGCGGTTTCGGCTGAACGAGCCTTCCTGGATCGCTTGGAGGGCGGTTGTCAGGTGCCGATTGCGGGCCATGCGGTGATCGAGGATCAGACGATACAATTCGATGGCCTCGTCGCAAGCGTCGATGGAACGCAGGTCATTCGAGATCGGATCGAAGGTCCGGTTGAACAGGCGGCCCCGCTCGGTACGGCCTTGGCCGACCGGATCCTGGAGGCGGGAGGCAAGCATATTTTGGATCGAATCTATGGACGGGTGTCACATGAATGATCGAAAACGTTCCTCAAGGAGAATCCCGTGGTTCCGGTAAAAACGTTCATGGTCCCCGCTGAAAAAATCATTGCCGTGGATCGTTCCATGAGTGTCCTGCAGGCGGCGAAATTGATGCGGGACAATCGTATCGGCAGCGTGTTCGTCACCTGGGAGAAGGCCATCATTGGGATTTTAACCGAGATGGACATCGCTAGGCGGTTGGTGGGGATGGGCTTGGATGCGGACCAAACGCCCGTCGAACGCATCATGACGGCGCCCATTATAAAAATTGATGAGAACAAGACGATTCGTGACGCCAATGCCATGATGGCCAAGGAACGTATCCGGCACTTGGGCGTCACGCGAGACGGAATTCTCGTCGGAATGATCTCCGTGAGAGATCTGATCACGTTCGTGTCAAATCTTCCCAAAAGATGGATCATGGGTTCGGGGGGAAGACATATTCTAGAGCAAATCTACGGACATCAGTAAATGGCCGAGTATCGACTGCCGGGGAAAATCTATTTGGTAGGGGCGGGTCCGGGAGATCCCGGTCTCCTGACGCTTCGCGGCAAAGCCTGCCTTCAGGAGGCTGACGTGGTGCTCTATGACCGTCTGGCCAATCCTGCGTTGCTGGATTACGTCTCTCCGGAGGCGGAGCGGATTTACGTGGGACGGCGCGGGTGCGGGACTTATCGGCCCCAGGATGAAATCAACCGGCTGATGCTGGAGAAGGTTCGTGAAGGAAAGTGCGTGGTCCGGCTGAAGGGCGGAGACCCTTTCGTGTTCGGACGGGGCGGAGAAGAAGCCGAGTGGATCGTTGAACACCGGATTCCCTTTGAAGTGGTGCCCGGTGTGACCTCTGCGGTTGCGGTCCCGGCATATGCGGGTATTCCCGTCACGCATCGCACCCTGGCCTCGACCGTGGCCTTTATCACGGGCCATGAAGATCCTGACAAGGACGAGACGGCATTGGAGTGGCCGCGCTTTGCTGCCGCAGATGGGACCCTGGTGTTTTTGATGGGTGTCAAAAATTTGCCCATGATCGTGTCCAGGTTGATGGAGGAAGGGAAAGCCGAGGATACTCCCGTGGCGCTCATCCGGTGGGGGACGTACGCCGGACAACGTACGGTGGTCGGAACGTTGCGGGACATTGTGGATCGCGCGAAAGCGGCTGATATTCGTCCTCCCACGGTTGTGGTGGTGGGGGAAGTCGTCCGGTTGCGGGAGCAACTCAATTGGTTTGAGACGCAACCGTTATTCGGGAAGCGCGTACTGGTGACGCGCGCCAAGGACCAGGCGCCGGAATTGTCGAGTCTTATCCGGGCTCGCGGCGGCGAACCGATTGAATGCCCGACCATCGCCATCGGTCCCCCGGATGATTGGGCGGAAGTCGATGAAGCCATCGAGCAACTGGCCGCCTATCAATGGCTTGTATTGACCAGCGTCAATGGGGTACAGGCATTTATGCAACGCCTGTGGTACCATGGGCGAGACGCGCGGGCGTTGGCAGGATTGCGGGTCTGTTGCATCGGTCCCCGAACGGCCGAGGAGGTGAAACGATTCGGCATCGAGGCCGACCTGGTGCCGGACACGTTTCAGGCCGAAGGGGTGATCGAAGGGCTGAAGCGCGCCGGCGTGTCCGGGCAGCGGGTGTTGCTTGCCAGGGCCGCGCAGGCCCGTGAGATTCTGCCGGAAGAGTTGGAGCGATCCGGGGCGGTCGTGCGAGTCGTGAAGGTCTATAAGACCGTGGCGCCGGCGATTGAACGGGAGCGCGTTCAGCAACTTTTTCGTGACCATGTGATCGACGTGGTCACGTTTGCCAGTTCGTCTACCGTCCGCAACTTTTTTCGACTTTTTGATGAAGCGGGTGACTTGAAACAGCGTTTAAATGGGACGATTATTGCGAGCATCGGGCCGATTACGGCCAACACCATTCGGGAAATGGGGTTGGACGTTCACGTCATGGCTTCGCAGAATACGATTCCGGCGTTGGTTCAGTCGCTGGTCGACTATGTCCGGCACGAGGTCACTTCTTAGCGGCGCGTGAATTGTAATCTCGCGCGTGTTTGTTTAATGAGGCGTGATAATCCAAGGAGAATTTTATGGTTCCAGTGAAATCGTTTATGGTCCCCGCTGAAAAATTTATTGCCGTTGATCGTGACACCAGTGTCCGGAAAGCGGCCGAAATTATGAAGGATAGCGGTATCGGCAGTGTATTTGTCAGACGGGACAAGGAGATCATCGGGATTTTGACCGATACGGATCTCGTCCGGCGGTTGGTGGCGGCGGAATTGGATGCGGACCGGACGACCGTCGAACAAATCATGTCGGCGCCGGTCTTGAAAATTGATGAGAACAAGACGTTGTTGGATGCCAATGACCTGATGGCGAAGGAACACGTCCGGCATTTGGGAGTCTCGAAGGGCGGGGAACTGGTTGGGATGATCTCCGTGCGGGACCTGGTGGTGTTTCTGACGAATCTTCCCAGGAAATAACGGTGGCGCATGGGATTTCCTCGTCAACGAATGCGGCGCTTGCGTGAATCCGGGCCTCTTCGCCGGATGGTGCGCGAAACCGCGCTGTCGCCGAGCAACCTGATTTATCCCCTGTTCGTCAGGGAAGGCACGGATCAACAGGAACCCATCCAGTCGATGCCGGGTCAATTCCGGTGGTCGATTGATCGCCTGATCAAGGAGGCCACCGACGCGCACCTGCTGGGCATTCCCGCGGTGATGCTCTTCGGGATTCCCGATCACAAGGATGAACGCGGGTCTTCCGGTTATGATCCGGACGGGATCGTGCAACGGGCCGTCCGCGCGCTCAAAGAGCACGTGCCGGGTCTTTTTGTGGTGACCGACGTCTGTATCGACGAATATACGTCCCATGGCCATTGCGGCATCGTGAAAGACGGGCGCATCTTGAATGATGAAACCCTCGACTGCTTGCGCCTGATGGCGAAAACCCATGCGGAGGCCGGGGCTGACATGGTGGCGCCGTCAGACATGATGGACGGGCGGGTCGCGGCGATCCGCGACGAATTGGACCGGGAGGGATTCACGCACCTTCCCATCATGTCCTATTCCGCCAAGTATGCGTCCTGCCTGTATGCGCCGTTCAGGGAGGCGGCTTCTTCCAGTCCCGCGTTCGGCGACCGGTGTTCGTATCAAATGGATCCCGCCAATGCGCGTGAAGCCGTCCGTGAAGTATTATCCGACGTGGAAGAAGGCGCGGACGTGGTCATGGTCAAACCGGCGCTGTCGTACCTGGATATTATTTCGCGGACGCGGGCCGAGGTGGCCGTGCCCGTGGCGGCGTTTCAAGTCAGCGGCGAATACAGCATGATCAAGGCTGCGGCTCAACAAGGATGGCTGGACGAATCCAAAGCGACGCTGGAATCGCTGCTGTCCATCAAGCGTGCCGGCGCCGATCTCATCCTGACGTATTTTGCCAAGGATGCCGTTCGGTTATTGAATACTGCTACCCCATGAAGGTTTCGCACGGGCTTCCGGCCCCTCCTTTGTCGTCCCATCCTGTCCTGACCATAGGGAATTTTGACGGGCAGCACGTCGGGCATCGGGAATTACTGGCCACCGTCGTTCACTGTGCTCGTGAACGGCAGGGTACGCCGATGGTGTTGACCTTTGATCCCCATCCGGTGTTGGTGTTAAGTCCCGGAACCACCTTTCAATTCTTGACGTCCCCTTCGGAAAAGTTGGCGTGGTTTGCGGCGCAGGGCGTCGAGCATCTCGTGGTGTTGCCTTTCACCAAAGCGTTTGCCGCCTTGAGCCCACGGGAGTTTGTGTGGTCGATTCTCAAGGATGGATTGGGCGTCAAGGATCTGTTTGTGGGGGAGCATTTTGTGTTTGGCAAAGACCGGAGGGGCAACACGGAGACTTTGCGGGAGTTGGCCGGACAAGCCGGGTTCCGGGTTCATCTCCTCAAGCCCGTGAGTTCCCGGGACGCGGTCGTGAGTTCGACCCGTATTCGCCAGTTTGTCCGGGCGGGAAAGATGGAACACGCGAGGCAATACCTGGGGCGTCCGTATTCCCTGAAAGGCACGGTGATTGAAGGCGAACGTCGCGGACAGGGGTTGGGCTATCGCACGGCTAATCTTCGGCCGGACAAAGACCGGGTGCTTCCGCCCGATGGGGTCTATGCGACAAAGATGGTGTGGCAGGATGCGGTCTTTCCCGCGGTCAGTTATATCGGGACACGTCCTACGTTCGGAAAAGGCGAGCGATTACTGGAAGTACACGTTCTGGATGGCGACTGCGAACTGTATGGACAAGCCATTGAAGTTCAATTCTTACAGTACATTCGAGGCGATGAACGGTTTGACGATTCCGGGCGGCTGGCCGAACGAATCGCTCAGGACGTTCAGCAGACTCGACGCGTGTTTGCCGCATAGGAACCTCTACGGCAATCTCCACGGGTGGCGATGATGCGCGCCCTGACAGCTTTTGAACACACACTGCTGAAACACGTCAAAAAACTCGGTCTCTTGTCTCCCGGAGACCGGGTCGTGGTTGCTGTGTCCGGCGGGGCGGATTCCGTTGCTCTCTTGCAGGCGCTGTTTGCCTGGCGGGATCACCTGGACCTGACGTTGGCCGTTGCTCACGTTGATCACGGGTTACGGGGAGAGGAGTCCCTGGAGGATGCAACGTTTGTCGAGCAGCTTGCCGGGCAGTTGGGCCTTCCTTGTTTCTTGAAACGGCTTAACCTGAAATCGTTTCTTCGGAAACGAAAAGGAGAGTCGCTCCAGGCCGTTGCACGGGAGAAGAGATACGCGCAGTTGCAGGCCGTGACCCGGGAATGGGGCGGCACCAAAGTCGCGGTCGGGCATACCCGGGACGATCAGGCTGAAACCGTGCTGCTGTCTATGCTTCGCGGGGCCGGGCTTGCCGGACTATCGGGCATGCCGTCTCAACGGGAACCATGCGTCATCCGGCCGCTCTTGACGGTGAGCCGGTCTACAATCTTGTCGTACCTGGATGAGAAAGGCTGTGAGTTCCGCGTCGATTCGACGAATGACAGCCCGAAATACACCAGGAACCGCCTTCGCCGCGAATTGATTCCCCTGCTGAAAACGTTCAATCCCAACGTGGTGCGCGTCCTGGCCCGGCAGGCTGCTATCCTGCGAGAAGAACATCAGTACCTGGATGAGGCGGCGAAGGCCGCGCTGGAATCGGTGGAACTCAGCCGCGCGAAGGATCGCCTCGTATGGAGCCGTTCTCGTCTTCTGACCTTTCCCGTCTCCATTCAACGGAGAATGCTCCTTGTAGTGGTGAGGACGTTGTGGGACAAGCCGAGTCCGCTTGGGTTCGAGACCGTGGAGACGTTGTTGCAGCACGTCGTTCATGGAACATCGGGTGCATCCTGTTGTGTGGCCGGTTTGGAGGCCGTCAGGGAATATGACCGGGTCACGTTCGTAAAAGCCGGCCGGAATAGTCGCCTGCAAAGCGGATGGTCCTGTGCCTGGCCTTTCCCGGGGTCGATCCTTTGGCCGGTCACGGGGCAGACGATTGAAGGAACAATCACGGCGACGAAGACGGTCCCGTCCCGGCGGAACGATGCCGTGGCCTACCTGGACGCGGATCGATTCAGTCACGAGTTGGTTGTTCGATCCTGGAAGCCCGGAGACTACTTTTTCCCTTATGGAATGGGAGGACGGCGAAAGAAACTTCAGGATTTTTTCTCTGATGCAAAAATTCATCAAGCCGAGCGAAGGACCGTGCCTCTCGTGGTCGCGCCTGAAGGTATCCTATGGGTCGGGGGGTATCGTTCCGATCATCGGTTTCGAGTGACCGGGGAGACCAGGCACGTTGCCGTTGTCCGGATTCGTACAGCCGGAAGAAAGGCGTAGGTCGGGTTAGCCCTGAGCTTGTCGAAGGGCGTAACCCGACACCCGTGTCGGATTGCGCTACGCTAACCCGACCTACAGGACCGTCACGCGCCGTCCGGTGAGGGATTACGTAAAGGGCAGTAGGTTGCAGATGCTCGATCCTCATGGTAGTATTTCTGATATTTTCAAAACGATTCCGGTTTGCCCGGGAGGGGTGAAAGAGAGAAGGAACGCATTTTTATGAATTCTCGTGTCAAGAATTTGCTGTTTTGGGTGGTGGTCGGGCTGTTCATGATCCTGTTGTTCAACCTGTTCACCGTGCCGTCACAGCCTCCCGAGGAGGAAGTGATCTTCAGTGACTTCATGGCTCATCTTGAGCGGGGAGAGATTTCCAAGGTCACCATGAAGGACAGTCATATCAGTGCCATTTTAAAGGATGGCAACCGGATTCGGACCTATACCGTTGAATATCCGGATCTGGTTAAAGCGCTGAGAGAGCAGTCGGTGCAGATCGAAGCCAAGCCGCCCGACGAAAGTCCCTGGTATATCACGTTTCTCGTGACGTGGGGACCGTTTATTCTGTTCCTGGGATTGTGGTTTTTCCTGATGCGACAAATGCAGATCGGCGGCAATCGGGCTCTCTCGTTCGGGAAGAGTCGAGCGCGCCTCCTGACCGAGGAAAAGAAAAAAGTGACCTTTGCCGACGTGGCCGGCGTGGAAGAGGCCAAGGAAGAAGTCGTTGAAATCATTGAATTTTTGAAAGACCCACAAAAGTTTCAAAAACTCGGCGGGCGAATCCCCAAAGGGGTGCTGATCGTCGGCCCTCCGGGAACGGGAAAGACCCTGTTGGCCAAAGCCATTGCCGGAGAAGCGGGTGTTCCGTTTTTCAGTATCAGCGGGTCCGATTTTGTGGAAATGTTCGTGGGGGTAGGCGCGTCTCGAGTGCGCGACCTGTTTGAACAGGGAAAGAAGCATGCGCCCTGTATCATTTTCATAGACGAAATTGATGCCGTCGGCCGGTTGCGCGGCGCGGGCCTGGGCGGCGGTCACGATGAGCGCGAACAGACCTTGAACCAGTTACTTGTGGAGATGGATGGGTTCGATACGACCGAAGGCGTTATTCTTGTGGCCGCGACGAACCGTCCCGACGTTCTCGATCCTGCCTTGTTGCGGCCGGGCCGGTTTGATCGACAGGTGGTGGTCAATCGTCCCGACGTGCGGGGTCGCGTGGAAATTCTCAAGGTCCACACGAAGAAGGTGCCCGTGGCGTCAGACGTGAACCTCGAACAAATTGCCAGGGGAACGCCGGGTTTTTCAGGGGCTGATTTGGAAAACCTCGTCAACGAGGCGGCGCTCTGGGCTGCGCGGTTGGACAAGAAGCTGGTGGAACTCATTGATTTTGAAAATGCCAAGGATAAGGTCATGATGGGGGCCGAGCGCAAGAGCCTGGTCCTGAGCGAAGACGAAAAGCGCACTACGGCGTATCATGAGGCTGGGCACGCTCTCATGGCCAAGTTGTTGCCGGGCGCCGACCCGGTCCACAAAGTGACGATCATTCCCAGGGGGCGTGCGATGGGCATGACCATGCAGCTTCCCATCGATGACCGGCACAGCTATTCCGAGGATTTCCTGTACAACACCCTGTCCATTTTACTGGGTGGTCGCGTGGCTGAAGAACTGATTTTAAAAAACGTCACCACCGGCGCGGGGAACGACATTGAACGGGCCACTGAACTTGCCAGGAAAATGGTGTGTGAATGGGGCATGAGCAACAAATTGGGGCCGCTGACCTTCGGCAAAAAAGATGAAGAGATTTTCCTGGGCCGGGAGATTACGGCGCGTCGGGACTTCAGTGAGCAAGTGGCCCTGGAAATCGATCATGAAGTCAAACGGTTGATCGTGGAAGCCTACGAACGGACGAAGCGCATGCTGACGGAACATATTCATACCCTGCGGGCTTTGGCTGAAGCCCTGTTGGAAAAAGAGGTGTTGGATTCCTTGGAGATCGATCAAATCATCAATCGAGGAACCATCGTTCGAGAGCCGGCGCAAGTGTGACGGAACGATTCCGGCCCTGATTCCCTTCATTGGCATCAAAAGACCCTCACTCAAGTTCTACGTACCTGCAAGCCTGCCACGTCAGGATTCCCTGTTCCCGTCGCGTCCTGGTGATGGGCATCCTGAACGTGACCCCGGATTCCTTTTCCGACGGCGGGCACTTTCTCGATCCTCAACGCGCGCTGTCTCACGTTGAACGCATGGTCAGTGAAGGAGCCGACCTGGTTGACGTCGGCGCCGAATCGACGCGCCCCGGTTCACAGGCGATCGACGAACAGGAAGAACTTCGTCGATTGAAGCCGGTTCTCGACCTCGTTGGAAAACGCGCAACGGTTCCCTTGTCGGTTGATACCCGGAAAGCCGGAGTTGCCGAACGGGCTATCGATTGGGGCGCGGTCCTCATCAATGACATCAGCGCATTGGAGCATGATCCCCGAATGGGTGAAGTGATTGCGCGAACCGGGGCCGGGTTGGTGCTGATGCATATGCGAGGCACGCCGCAGACGATGCAGCAGTATTGTCAATATGACAACGTGGTGGAGGAGGTGCGGGATTATTTGGGAAGTCGCTTGAACCATGCCGAGGGGCTCGGCATCGCGCGCGAGCACGTGTTGATCGATCCGGGGATCGGGTTTGCAAAAAACGAACAACAGAATCTATCCTTACTGAAAGGACTCGGTTCATTGCAGCCGTTGGGCCGGCCCGTCCTGGTCGGCGTGTCGAATAAATCCTTTATCGGGACGGTCACCGGTCAACCCGTTGATCAACGCCTCATGGGAACTGCCGCGGCCGTGGCGGCCGCAGTTTGGGGCGGAGCCGGGATCGTTCGCGTGCATGACGTCGGGTCGATCCGGGAAGTCGTGCGAATGTCGGAAGCGATTGCGCAGGCTTGAAGGGAGACAGTGTACGTGCGGAAATTATTCGGAACCGATGGGGTGCGGGGCGTTGCCAACCTGGAACCCATGAACAGTGAAACGGTGCTGAAGTTGGGAAGGGCCGTGGCCTACGTGTTCAAGGGACGGGCGGGACACCATCAAATCGTGATTGGCAAAGACACCCGGCTTTCCGGCTACATGTTGGAATCGGCGCTGGTCTCAGGCATTTGTTCCATGGGGGTGGACGTCTTGCTGGTCGGGCCGATGCCTTCGCCGGGCGTGGCGTTTTTGACGCGCAGCCTCAGGGCCGACGCAGGGGTGATGATTTCCGCCTCTCATAATCCCTACCAGGATAATGGGATCAAGTTTTTTTCGCACGACGGTTTCAAACTTCCCGATGAACTGGAATCACGCATTGAAGAATTGATCTTGACGAACGAGATCGAACATCTTCGTCCCACGGCCGGTGAAATCGGCAAGGCGTTTCGTATTGCCGATGCCGAAGGACGCTATATCGAATTCGTGAAACGGTCATTGCCGCGCGAAATGGATTATCAGGGGATGAAGGTGGTGATCGACTGTGCCCATGGCGCCGCGTATTCGGTCTTTCCCAAGGTCGTACGGGAATTGGGTGCCGACGTATCCGTCATCGGGGATGAGCCTGACGGGACAAATATCAATGCAGGCTATGGAGCCCTCTATCCGGAGCGACTGCAGGAGGCCGTTCGCGCGCGTCGAGGCGACGTGGGCATTGCTTTGGACGGCGACGCGGACCGGGCCGTGTTTGTGAACGAAGAAGGTGACGTGGTGCATGGAGATCAGGCTTTGGCCTCATTTGCATTGGATTTGCAGCGGCGCGGGAGGCTCAATCGCGATACCGTCGTCGGAACGGTCATGACGAATTTCGGATTTGAATTGGCCATGCAAAAGAACGGAATCAACCTGGTCCGGACCCCCGTTGGCGACCGGTCCATCCTGGAACGCATGTTGGCCGAGGGTTACAACCTGGGAGGAGAACAATCGGGACACGTCATTTTTCTCGACTATAACACGACCGGGGACGGTCTGATTTCCGGCCTGCAAATGCTCAAGTTGGTCAAGCGGTCCGGTTCTTCTGTCTCGGAGCTGACTCAGTGCATCGAAACTGTTCCGCAAGTGTTGTTGGGCGTGAAGGTGAACAGGCAGCCCGATCTCGACTCTCTTCCCGAGTTGCGGGAAGCGATTCGATCCGGTGAAGAACGGTTGAATGGAACGGGACGGATTCTGGTCCGGTATTCCGGAACCGAGCCGTTGGTCCGGGTCATGGTTGAAGGCCGCGATGATTCGCAGATCAAGGCCGTCGCGGATGACTTGGTGGGTGTGGTCAAGGCCGTCATCGGATAGGGAACCTCTGATTTACCGCGCTATCGGGCGCAGGGCTGCGTTGTGTCCTCGCTCAACCCTCACCTATCTCGCTTGATAAGCTTCGGGTTTCGCTCCGGGACGCCTTGCCCTGCATCCCGCTATCACAATAACTCAGAGGTTCCCAAAAAATTTCTGATTTACCGCGCTATCGGGCGCAGGGCTGCGTTGTGTCCTCGCTCAACCCTCACCTCT
>JAJDZI010000145.1 GCA_022824735.1 Nitrospirales bacterium | reverse complement strand
ACACCCCCAACCTCCCCCGCTATATCCACAGCGACAGAGAGAGAGAGCGAGAGAGAGAGAGAGAGAGAGAGAGTACCGGCCTGAGCGCCGTTATTGCCTGATTTCACCCCCCCCCCCTTGAATCTGCCGCGCCGGATCGTCCGCGGCACCGTGGAACCACTCAATCATCGAGTCAATACCTAGCCAAATGGCGCCGCTCGTCGGTGTGCCGGCTGCCTGTGTTTGCACAGGCACCAGTCCTATCTTCTCATCGAGCCTGTAGCCACCCCTACCCACTGCGTGGCGATTGGGCTGTAGTTGCCCTTTCCCGTATTCTCGCTGTTTCCGTGCTTGCCGGACGACGTGGTCGCGCGTCTGCCCTGGCAAGATCCAATATCCGTCCAAGGAGTGTCTTGCCGGTCAACCACGCCGGTGCCTCGGCTCTTTCTCCGGAACAGTCTGGTGCCCCAATGATGGGGCCAAAACTTGAAACAACACGTGCTCTTTTCACTTCCCCTGCCCTGTGGAGATAGAGGTGTTTCCTTGGGCGCATTGGGATTTACTATCAATCAACATGGGCTATTACTCCAAAGGAGGTCGTCAATGCGAAGTCGAATCGTGATGATGGGTATACTCTTTATGATGGTGACACTAATCCTTGCAGGGTGCGGGGGAAATGGTGGGGGAACCACGGCGATGGAGCCAATGGAACCAACCGAACCGACCACGCCGACTCCGCCGACGTGTGCGGAAGATCCGAGTCAACAACGTTGTGTTGATCAGATGAATACGGCCAAAGCCGCGCAAGCGGCGAAACTGGCTCCCGCCATTGCCGATCCCGATGGTAACGGGTTGTTTACGGGCTTGCAGAAAGATGAGCGTCCTAACTTACCTGCCGGGACGACTTATCCCCTAGCAGTCGAAGGTGTTTCGACTGGTGCAGGAACGAAAGCCGAGATTAAAGTGAGTGCGAATGACGTGCTAGGCGTTGATGACATGAAAAACGGGAAGTCACGTCCTAATCAATTTCAGGAAATGGGTAAAGTTGCCTACCTTGGCAATTTTGATGGACAAGCCTACAGGGGCGAAGATAAAAACAAGGCCTATGACTTGACAGTTTACACCGATAGAAAGGCCGCGGAGTCGGTCAGCTACCTTAACTATTACACGAGCGAAAGCAACGGGGCCCGTACGCCTATTGCGGGCCGGCCAGGCCTCGACAGCAACAGAGCCATAGATGGGAATAATTTTAGTAACGATGATCATGCCGATTATGGAAAGCTTAATGTGGGGCTATCAACAACTGACTCCGATACCGTCGGCGCATTGTTTGACGCTTCATGGTTCCCCTCGGGTTCTGGTGCGTCAAGAAGCATTGATGATGATGACACGGGCGACGACCGCAAGTTTGTCGGGACGTTTAATGGAGTAAACGGAACCTACGAATGCAGCACTGGTGAATGTACCGCCGAGAATGACGATGACGGAAAACTCGACTCATTGAGTGGATCGTGGACGTTTGCTCCGGCTAAGGGCGTGGATATAGAGACCGTGCAGATTGATGCTGTGGGCCACGATGCCGATTACTTGGCATTTGGCTACTGGATCGAAACGACCACGAATCGTGATGACACAACCGACCTTGCCGTGAATACCTTTGCGACAGGCTCACAACCCTATTTCCTAAGCGGTGGTGTTAGCGCAGCAACACTACAAGGAAAAGCGACCTATACCGGACAAGCCGCAGGGCAATACGTCCTGAAAACTGGTCCAGTCGGGGACGCCAAGCCAACGGATAGCGGAGGATTTACGGGGAATGCGAGCTTGACGGCCCTCTTCGGCGGCAACTCAATCGCGCTTGCTGATCACCTGTCTATTAGTGGCTCTATTACGCATTTGCGTAACGGTGCAGGGGAGATTATTGACCCGAATTGGACTGTCTCGTTGATGAAAGCGGCTATGAGTGGAGGAGATGCTAGGACTACTCCCTTGGTCTTCGGGACTAGGACTGGGACGGCGATCAATGCTACTAATACTAATATTACAAACGCCGATGCGATGACAACCGGAGGCGGTTCATGGGAAGGTGGATTCTTTGGGATTCCAACGCCAACGACAACGACGACAGAAGACTACCCCACCGGAGTTGCCGGGGAATTTAATGCTCATTTCTCCAACGGCCACGTGATCGGTGCTTTTGGTGCGACTAAGAAGTAAGTCAGGTTACACAAGCATGCACACGACACCACTGCTTGATATTGGCTTGGGCTTGCTGGGTCTTGGGGCTTCCGTCCATGTTGTCCCCATCTCCTCCCAGCATGGTGGGCCTGGGTGAGAGCAGGACGAGGGCCGGGTGAGTCACCCTTTCCCGGCCCTCTCCCACCATCTCCACGACTTCTTCTCTCCATTTTCATCACACTCGTGCTGAGCAGTTCGGTTTGGGCCAACCCAAGCCAGCCATCTCCTCAAGGCCAAACGCCTCCTCACGTCTCTTGTGAAGGCGTAAGCTTCCCCGTCCAAGCGACAGCTCTAAAGTAGAGTGTCCGGCTTGTTCAACCTGCCGTCTGAACATGGCAGGAGGGATGTTTCCCAAGCTGTCATGAAGCCGTTTTGTAGGCACAACGATTGTTGTGTTCACTAATTCGTTGACAGATTTTCCCTCACCCCAGCCCTCTCCCTATTTCCCGCTTAATGCAGGAAATAGGGGAGAGGGGGTTCCCCTTCCTCTTTCTGTCATTCTTGCGCACGCGAGAATCCAGGGTGGTTTCTTCACCGACTGAGGAAAAAGCAAAGGCACTGGATCCCTCCTCGACATCCTTAATCGAGGATCCAGTCCATATGGTCAAGGATGACAGAGGGGGAGAGGATCGGGGATGACGGAGGGGGAGAGTCGAGGATTGTAGGTGTTCACTTATTCGTTGACAGCATGTAGGGACAACCCCCTGTGGTCGTCCTTTCTGTGGAGGGCAGGCACAGGGGCCTGCCCCGACTCACCCTCACCTTCATCCTCTCCCATCAAGGGAGAGGAAATTCCGTTCTATACCTCCCTCGCCCCTTGTGGGAGAGGGCTGGGGTGAGGGGGAAAATTGTCAACAAATTAGTGAACACATACGGGGATGACTGCACGAAAAGAAAACAACGGTACAATGAGTTCGCTGTCGTTATTGGGCCCGCAGGCTCTCGAAGACGGGGCGGGGATTTTGCAGGGGGTCCCATCCGAGGATCGTCAGGGAATCCTCGACGTACTCCGTGGTACGGATGCCGTTCAGGACGCAGGTGACACCGGGTGTGCCGGTCAAACACCACAGCGCCTTTCGTGATAATGGTTCTCCGTGTTTTTCTTGCGGAAGGAATCGGTCGATCGTCGAAGTGACGGATTGCAGGTGTTGCTCACTCTTCTTTGCCGCTTCCTGCCGGATGATTTTGAGTAAGAGCAGCAGCTTGGAGACGTACCGGCTTTGCCAATTTTGCCATGCTGTCGCTTTGTCCTGGTTCATGTGTCTGGTACTGACCTGAAGGGCCTGATTGATATGCGGCGCAATCATCTGTGACTCGATCTGATCCCAATGCTCCAGGTTGTGAATTTGGGGCCGGAGGCGACCGAGTTCATCAGCCAGGGAAAAGAAGTCCTTGGGTTCCAGTCCTTTTCCCGAATAGGGGATCAGGGGCGCAAAGTCTTGACGAAACGTTTCTTCCAACGCCAGGACGGTCTGGTATTGCGTCTCAAAGGGCGTTTCCACCGGCTCGTACCGCGGAGCGGCCAGTCGTATCATTCCCCGCCGGCCGGCGGGTACGGCATTGAGCGGCCTGTTGACGAGCACGGCGACGCGATGTTCCCGGGCAAACTCCAGCACGGTGTGTTCCCGTCCGGTATTGGGTACGAGCAAGGCTCCCGACTCGAAAAGGTTCATGGGCAATTGAAGCACGTGAAACCCATGGCGGGACTTGCCGGTCTGTTGCGCCGCTCGTTGGGCGGCTTCGAGCATGCGGGAGAGCGACGTCGCTTCCGGGTTATCCGGTTGGGCCGTACTCGTGTTGGAGGAGACGCCGTAGTATTGAATGCGGCCCGAGTCGATCTGTTGCTCAAAATAGACAAACGCCTGCTCGATTCGCCGGTACAATTCGGTCCGCAATTCATCCAAGGCTGAGGCGTCAACGGTCAGCTTTCGTTGTTTCGCGTCGGAGAGGAAATATTCCGGGTTGTGCAGGAGGCAGACGTCCAGCGTGGCGAGTCCGAGGCGGTCGAGGGAGCCCGTGAGCTGATTCTCGAGAAACTCGGGGTGGAGGCAATGCCAGATGTCTTCCCCGTATTTGACCACGTCGGGATAGGCGCGCCCGGCCTCTTCCCTGGATTTGACGTGCTGTAGATTTTTCCCCTGCACGTAGCCGATTTTTGAAACCACAATCACGTTCTCGCGAGTGATGTCTTTTTGGGCAATCAACTCCTGAAGTACGCTTCCCACCAGGCGTTCGCTGTCGCCGTCCGCATAGTTCGTGGAGGTATCGATGAGATTGCAGCCTTCCCGGATGGCTTTCATCAATGCGGTCCGGTGATCTTCGTGTTCGATCCCCGTTCTGTAGCCGCCGAACCCGATACGGGAGTTGGTCAGACCCGTGGCGCCCAGGGTCGTATAGCCGTGGGCCGTGAGGCCCGACGAACGCGCCAGGATTCCTGACACGTAGGCGGCAGTGCCCTGAACGGTGGCCGTCCCCGGTATGCCTTGAGAGGCCAGCGTGCGTGGCGGCGAATCCTTGGCGGGTGTGCCGGTCAAGGCCTGCGCCACGTCGTCCGGATTGGTGATGGGCGCCTGACACGCATAGTGTTGACACACGTATAAGGCCGCTTGTCCCTCAACGAGGCTCTTGCCCGTGAGAAGCGGATGCTGTTGCGACTCGAGGGCATCGGGGCTGCCGTGGGCGATGATGCGATAGGGAATGAAGTGGCGAGCGACTGCATCGAGCAACCGGTCGTGTCCTTCGTCGCTTGGCGATCCGACGAAGGCCAATTCCAGCGGGCCGTTCAACAGGAACTCCGCGGCCATGATGGTCTTGGCAAACCCCCTGGGTATGCGGCTGATTTGTTGGCCGTAAGCCCGAACGGCATGTGTGGCGGCGTCCCGGAAATCTTCGCGGTCTTCGTGGAACGACAGCCGCGCCAACGCCATGGCCGCCACGGCGTTGCCGCTCGGCGTGGCGCCGTCCGGTCCCTCACGTCCTCGCAGGATGAGGACTTCGTGGTCATTGGCCGTGGTAAAGAATCCGCCGTGCTTCGTATCCGGAAAATCGCGCAACAGACGTTCGCCCAACCGGACGGCCTCTCCGAGGTATCGTGTGTCGCCGCCGGCTTCGTACACGTCGATGAGGGCTTCCACGAGATAGGCGTAGTCCTCCAGGTACGCGTTGAGGTGGGCCTTGCTTGCGCGATAGGTGCGGTACAGGCCTCCATCGGGACGGGAGAGCGTATTGAGGAGAAAATCAGCGGCCCGGCGCGCGGCTTCCAGGTAGGGGGCATGTCTCAGGACCCGTCCCGCTTCGGCCAGGGCGCTGATCATCATGCCGTTCCAGGCCGTGATGATTTTATCGTCCAACCCCGGGGGCACACGTTTGAGGCGCGCCTGATAGACAAGCGGTTTGACGCGGTCGATCGTCTCTCGAAGCGCTTCCGGGGAACAGGAAAGTTGCTCCGCCACGTGTTCGAGAGGATGGGGGGTATTGGGAATGCTGTGGTGCTCCCAATTGCCGTCAGGGGTAATATCGTAATACGCGCAGAAGCGGGTCGCATCTTGCTCCGATGGAACGACGTCCCGGATTTGTTCGGGGTTCCACACGAAGAACTTGCCTTCGACACCTTCCGAGTCTGCGTCCGTGGCGGAATAAAAGCCGCCCTCGGGCGAGGTCATTTCCCGCAGGATGTAATCCAGAATTTCGCAGGTGACGCGCCTGTAATCGAGGTTGTTGGTGACTTGAAACGCTTCGAGATACGTCTTCGCGAGCAAGGCATTGTCGTAGAGCATTTTTTCAAAGTGGGGAACCAGCCAGCGTTCATCGGTGGAATAGCGGGCAAACCCTCCGCCGATATGGTCGTACATGCCGCCGCCGGCCATGCCGTCCAGGGTTTGACAAACCATGTGCAGGGCGTGGTCGGTCCCGGACCGTTGGTATTGCCGGAGAAGAAATGCCAGCCCGGTGGCCGGCGGAAATTTGGGGGCTTGGCCGAACCCGCCGTAGATCGGGTCGAAATCTGCTGAAAATTGCTCGACCGCGGAGTCAAGCTCCTGTTGCCCGACTGTCGTGGGGGCGGGGGCGCGCATGGCCGTTTGCAATCGTTCGGTGAAACGCAGGGCGCTGTCGGCAATGGCGGGGCGGTCGCGTTCCCAGCCTTCGGCAATTTTTTTGAGGACCGTGCCGAAGCCGGGCCTGCCCCATTTGTCGGTCGGCGGAAAATACGTGCCGGCGAAAATCGGCTGTTGATCCGGCGTCAGAAACACCGTCATGGGCCAACCGCCGTTTCCCTGATTCATGGCGATGGTGGCCTGCATGTAGATCTCATCGAGATCCGGGCGTTCTTCCCGGTCAACCTTCACACAGACGTAATGGAGATTCATCAGCGACGCGATTTCGTCGTTCTCGAACGATTCCCGTTCCATCACGTGACACCAATGACACGCGGAATACCCGATCGACAGGAGCAGGGGTTTATCCTGTTCCTTGGCCAGCCGGAGCGCTTCCGGACCCCATGGATACCAGTCCACCGGGTTGTAGGCATGTTGCAGGAGGTAGGGGCTGGTTTCGTGAATGAGACGGTTCGGGGAACGGGTTGGGTGCGAATCAGCCATGGTCCGGACAGTAGCACCGGGCGAAAAAACGGGTCAACTGGCGTCTCTTGATCCTTGTTCTTAATACCCGTTTCGCGGATGACTGCAAGACGTTGAGAATCCGAATCGGCGAATTTGAGAAAGAGAATCATTTATAGGTATAGATGCCTAGTGTTTTTTATTGACATCATTAAAAAAGGGGAGTAATTTGAAAGCAAGTTGAGAATTGAAATTCGAGAGTTCTCATGATTCCGGGATAGGAGATCATTACTAACAAATACAGACCGAACTTAAAGAAAGGGGATTGCAATGAAAGCCAAACAAGGAGTCGTCGATCTTCTCAACAAAGTGTTGACCGAAGAATTGACGGTCATCAACCAGTATTTTCTGCATGCCAAAATGTGCAAGAATTGGGGGTATGACCGATTGCATCATCACGTGTTGGATCGCAGCTACGGAGAAATGAAAGACGCGAAAGAGGTCATCGATCGCATTCTGTACCTGGAGGGTCTTCCCAACATGCAACGGCTGGGAACCGTGAAAATCGGGGAAACCGTGCCGGAACAGTTGAAAGCCGATTTGGAGAAGGAAAAAGCCATGGTCAAGATGATGACCGAAGGTATTCAGCATTGTACGAAGGTCGCCGATTTTGCGACGCGCCACATGCTGGAAGACATGGTCAAGGATGAAGAAGAGCACATTGACTGGATCGAAACGCAGTTGGAAACCATCAAGCAAGTCGGGCTGCAAAATTACCTGAGCGAACAGATCCAGGAAGAAGGCAGTTAATCGATCACAGGAATTGGCATATGGCATTGACCCATTCAAGCATGTTGGCCTTGGGAACGACCATTCCCGATTTTCAATTGCCCGACGTGGTGTCGGGCGAGATCATCCTTCCCGGCCAATTTGCCGGACAACGTGGTTTGCTGGTGATGTTCATTTGCCGGCATTGTCCGTACGTGATCCACGTGCAGCAGGAATTGGGACGGCTCGGACGGGATTATGCCGGGCAATCGCTCGGCGTGATCGCGATCAGCAGTAACGACGTGGATAACTATCCGGATGACCATCCGGACC
This sequence comes from Nitrospirales bacterium, assembly GCA_022824735.1. GTDB lineage: Bacteria > Nitrospirota > Nitrospiria > Nitrospirales > UBA8639 > Bin75. Next base: position 12,730 of record JAJDZI010000145.1, on the reverse strand, counting down.
ATTTGCGAGCCATGGCCGGGGAACTCGGATTCACGTTCCCGTACTGTTACGATGAAACCCAGGCCGTGGCCAAAGCCTTTACAGCAGCCTGTACCCCGGACTTCTTTGTATTCGACAAGGCGCGGAAGTTGGTTTACCGGGGGCAGTTGGACGACAGCCGTCCGGGAAATGACAAGCCGGTCACGGGAAAAGATTTGCGCGCGGCGATCGATGCCGTCCTGGCGGATCAACCCGTGAGTCAGGACCAACGCCCCAGCGCCGGGTGCAACATCAAATGGAAGTAGGAAACAGCGATCGTTGTTTCGTCTCGTAGGGACAACCCCCTGTGGTTGTCCCTATCGACCTCACCGCCTCCAGGCAAACAGCTTCTTGAGTAATCGTTTCTTGCTTTCGGTCAGGGTAGTTTTTCTCCAGGCGTTGGCCACTTTCTTGATGACTTCGGCTTGGGTGGGGTAGGGGTGGATCGTGCCCGTGATCGTGCCCAGGCCGAGCCCTCCTTTCATGGCCAACGTGATTTCGCTGATCATGTCGCCGGCATGCGCCGCGACGATCGTCGCGCCCACAATGACGTCGGTGCCTTTCTTGACGTGTACGCGAGCAAAGCCCTGATCCTCCCCATCCAGGACCGCCCGGTCGATCTCATCGAGTTTGAATGTAAACGTATCCACCTCGATGCCCTTATGTTTGGCTTCGGCCTCGTACAGCCCGACGTGTGCGATCTCCGGATCCGTATAGGTCGCCCAGGGGATAATGAGCGAATCCGTCTTGGCGTACCCTAATCCAAAGGGGTGGGGGAACAGGGCATTTTGAATGACGATTTGGGCCATGGCGTCGGCGGCGTGAGTGAACTTGAATGGAAAGCACACGTCCCCGGCCGCGTAAATGTTGGAATTGGTCGTTTGTAACCGGCTGTTCACCTTCACGCCAGCGTGGGTATCATACTCCACTCCGGCCGCTTCGAGCCCGAGTTGTTCCACGTTGGGGGCGCGTCCCACGCCGACGAGTATCTCATCCACTGCGAGTTCATGCTGTTCGCCGCGGCTGTTATAATACAGGATTTTCTCCTGTCCCCGCGATTCGACGGACGTGATCTGAGAATCAAAGGCAAACGCGACACCGTCCGCGGTCATTTGCGTTTGGACGATTGCCGCGGCATCCGCATCCTCGCGGGGAAGAATGTGCCCGGTCTGTTCAAAGAGGGAGACGCGGCTACCGAATCGAGCGAAGGCCTGGGCCATTTCACAGCCGATCGGGCCGGCGCCGATAACGGCCAGGCGCGGGGGGAGTCGAGTCAGGGAGAAGACGGTTTCGTTTGTCAGGTAGCCTGCTGCTTCCAGTCCGTGAATGGGCGGGGCTGCCGCGCGCGCGCCGGTACAGACCGCGGCCTTTGCAAATTCCAGTGTGGCGCCGTTCACGTCGATGGTGTGTGTTCCGGTGAACCGGCCCGCGCCCATGAACACGTCAACTCCCAGGCTGGTAAAGCGATGCGCCGAATCCACCCGGCTGAGACGCGCGCGCAGTTTCCGCATTCTCGCCATGGCGGTCTCGAAATCGGTTTGGATGTCACCCTGAACGGTCACGCCGAATTCTGCCGCCTGTTTGACCGCGTCCCACGCACGGGACGCGCGAATGACGCCTTTTGACGGCACGCATCCGACGTTCAGGCAATCTCCGCCCATCAAGTGGCGTTCGATCAGGGCTGCCTTCGCGCCAAGCCCGGCAGCCACCACCGCGGTGACTAACCCGGCGGTGCCGGCCCCGATGACGACGATATTGTATCGACCGTTGGGTGTGGGGTTCGTCCAGGATGGAGGATGGACGTTGTCAATGAGTTGCTGATTGAATTCGTCCATCGGGGCCATAGTTACGGATTCATCTCGATAATCGTCGGTCGGCATGAGGTTGTCCTTCCTGTATGTATTCACTTATTGCAAACCATTCCCCCTCACCCCAGCCCTCTCCCACTTGGGGAGAGGGAGTTCCCCTCCTTTGTAAGGAGGGGCAAGGGGAGGTAGAGAGGTTGTAGCCGACGGCGAAAACCTATGCCCCATGGATGCTTGGCTCTACCCCACCTTGCCTCCCCTTACAAAGGGGAGGAAAAGCGAAAGGTCCGGTTAGCGTCACGTAACTTTTTTCCTTTTGACGAATTTGCGATGAAGAATGGGGACGATCGCCAGCAAACCCAGGAAGGTAAACGCCAACAACACGGGCGGCGACGCGATTTCCGCCAATGAGTTGATGGACCCGAGTTGTCTCCCCGCAAACGCGTAGACAAAACTGCCTGGAATAATGCCGATGGACGTTCCGATGACGTAGGTACCGAGTGGGATCCGGGTCAAACCGGACACGAGATTCACGAGAAAGAACGGAAAGGCAGGGATCAGTCGCAGGGTCAGGAGGTAGCTGAAGGCGTTTTGAGCGAATCCGGCCTGAATCGGTTCAATGCGCTCGCCGAATTTTTGCTCGACCCAATCACGCAAGACGTATCGCGCGGCCAGGAAGGCCAGGGTGGCGCCCGCAGTGGCTCCGACGTTGACGAAGATCGTTCCCAGGATGCTTCCAAACAAAAAGCCGCCGGCCAGGGTCATGATGGCTCCGCCGGGTAACGAAAACGCGGTTTGGAGGATGTACACGGCCACGTACAGGACGACTGCGGTGGTAAAGTTGGCGTTGGTAAACTCCAGTAAATGATCCCGGTTGGCTTTCAGGGCTTCGAGTGAAACGTAGCGGCCCAAGTCGAAATAGAAGAAGGCTCCGATTCCCAGTCCCAGGATTGCGAGAATCACGAATTTCCCAAGCGATCGCGGTGAGGATGCGGCAGGATCAGTCATTGTGGGCTCCATGGTAGCCCAAGCGTCTTCCGTGTACAATGCCGTATTCAGAGATTGGTTGATGATCCATGCTGTCGATTGCAAACTGGGGTACCTGCCGGTACGTGGACTTGGTCGGTCTGTGGTGCGCGCTGGGATATGCTGCCCTCGCCTTGCTGGCGAGGCAGTCCGGCGAACCCGGCCTGCTGATATTTTTTCTCCTCGTTGCATGGACCAGCTTGCCGGTCTTCAGTCTCTATCTGTACTTCCACCGTCGTGATGAGCCGTTCCCCCTTGGCCGGTTGATGTTCTGGGCGGTGGTCTTCCGGATCTGCGGGTTGTTGGGCGGGCCGGTTTACGAGGACGATTTTTACCGCTACCTGTGGGACGGCTACCGCTTTGCTACGACCGGCACGCCCTACGGCGCCATCCCCGAAGCGTTTTTTGCCGATCCCAGCGTTCCTGCGATATTTCACGGCATCCTGAATGGTATCAATTATCCCGAATTGCCGACCATCTACGCGCCGGTCACGCAAATCGTTTTCCTGCTCGCCTACTGGGTGAAACCGGGCAGCATCGTGGCTTTGCAGGCGATACTGATCCTTATCGATCTCGTGACCATTGCGCTGCTGCTGCGTCTGGCTCCGGCAGGGAACGTCATGCTCTACGCGTGGTGTCCGCTGGTCGTCAAGGAAATTGCCTTTACCGCGCACCCTGATGGCATCGGGGTCTGTCTGTTGCTGGCTGCAATCGTGCTGTCCCAAAATCATCGCTGGCGGAGTACGGCCATCTGCCTGGGTATGGCCGTGGGGGCCAAGATATTCGCGTTGGTCCTGGTCCCGCTGGTGCTGGTTGGCGCGGGTTTTGGACACTGGATCCTGTTCGGCGTCATGTTGGTCGCGTTGTACGTGCCGTTTGTCCTGCAAGGTGGGACGGATATTGAATCGTTGCTGGTTTTCGCCCGGGAATGGGAATTCAATTCGGCTGCCTTCGGGCTTTTCGCCACCGTTTTGCCACCGTTCCAAGCCAAACTCGTCCTGGGCCTGTTGTGCGCCGCCTTCTGGGGATTTTACTATGTCCATTATTCCCGGAGCGGTGTACGTGAGGTTCCCAGAGGCGACTGGCTCTATGGCGCGTTCCTGGCGGCTTCGCCGGTCATCAATCCGTGGTACTTGCTTTGGGTGTTGCCGTTTGCCGCGATGACACCGAGTCTTTCCGCGTGGACGGCCTCAGTCGTGGTCTTCCTCGGCTACGTGACGGGGCTCAACCTGGTTGACGGTGAATTGCAACCGTATCAGCAGCCGGCATGGGTTCGGCCCGTCGAGTACGGTTTGATCCTACTGGCACTGGCCTTCGACTTGTTCCGGCGGCGACCGACCGGCTTCGGCAACAGGGCAAATAATTGATGTATAAAGGCTTGAGCGTCGGAGCGGTGATTCCGGCATGCAACGAAGAAGACAACATCGGCGTAGTAGTCGGCGCGCTGCTGGATCTTCGGACTGGTGTCGAGCGTCGCGTTATCGATGACGTCGTGGTATGCGACAATGGATCGACGGACGACACGGCGGCGCGCGCACAAGCGGCCGGCGCTCGCGTGGTCGTTGAGGAAACGCGCGGATACGGCATGGCGTGTTTGACGGCTATCGCCGCTCTCCACCCGGTGGACGTTATCCTGTTCGTTGACGGCGACCAATCATTCGAGATTCGGCAGGCATTCGATCTGCTGGAGGCCATTGCGGATGGTGCCGACTTGTCTATCGGCTCCCGCGCGTTGGGACGGATGGAACCGGGCGCTCTGTCCATGCCGCAAATCGCCGGTAATCGCGTGGCGGGCCTGCTGATCCGGCTATTGTGGGGGCAGGTCGTCACCGACCTGGGTCCCTTCCGGGCTATTCGTGCTGATGCGCTGAAACGGCTCGACGTGCGCGATACCGCTTATGGGTGGACGGTAGAAATGCAGGTCAAGGCGATTCAATGGAACATGCGAGTCGTCGAGACGCCGGTGAATTCTCTGAGGCGGCGTTTCGGCACATCGAAGGTCGGGGGAACCCTGAAGGGCGTCGTCGGCGCGAGCATCGGCATTCTCGGGATGATTGCGCGGTTGCGATGCCGGCGCGTCGATCCCCGAAAAATCCGTGAAAACAAGGAGGAGGAATGACCATGAAACCATGTTTGCGGATTGCTGTCATCCTGTTCGTGGCAATGCTGCTTGCCGTTGCCGCACAGGCACAGACCGCGAAACTGATTCCGGAGTGGGACGCGAGTGACGAGAACAATCCCGCGCACGTTGATCATCGTGCCTGGCAGGAGATTCTGAACGACTATGTGCGCGAACACGACTCGGGCGTGAATCGCTTCGATTACGCGGCCCTCAAGGCCAATGCGGAAGGCACTGCCAAGCTGGCGACGTACCTGAAGTCTTTGCAATCGCTTGATCCGAGGACCTATTCCCGCGCCGAACAGAAAGCGTACTGGATCAATTTCTACAATGCCCTGACCGTGAAGGTCGTGACTGACGCATATCCCGTGGATTCCATCAAGAAGATCAGCAAGAGCCTGCTGGGCCGGTTGGGAGTCTTCGGCGGGCCCTGGGACGACGTATATGCCAACGTCGCCGGCCGGGACCTGACGTTGAACAACATCGAACACGGTATCCTGCGTCCCATCTGGAAGGACAACCGGATCCACTACGCGGTCAACTGTGCCAGTTACGGGTGTCCGAACCTGTCTGCAACGGCCTTTACCACAGAGAATACCGAGAAACTCCTGGATGCCGGTGCCCGCGCCTACGTGAATCATCCGCGCGGGGTCGATTTCGTTGATGACGACTTTCTCGTCATCTCAAGCATCTATAAGTGGTACGCAGCGGATTTCGGAGGCACTGAGAAATCGGTGATCACACACCTTGTCAAATACGCCGACAAGGCGCTTGCTGCGCGCCTCAGGAGCTTTGCCGGGTCAGTGGACTACGAATACGACTGGAGTCTGAACCGGCCCTGAGGCGCGTCACAACGTCCTTCGACGGGCAGGACAGGCGTCGGGAATCACGAGGCCGTGTCGAACATGTAGCTCATCGTGGCGCTGAACACTTTGGATTTTGACGTATTGCGGCCGTCGATGACTTCCCCATATGACAAGCCCAGATTCATTGTGTTCGTCACGTTGAGGGTCACTGTCCCGCTGAGGAAATGGACGTCTTCTTCCAGCAGGGGAAACACTCGTCCGCCGGGCGTGAATGGCGGAACACCGATTTGGAGGCCGGACTGAGCATCAACGAGCTTGTAGTTGACACTCAAGCCGATATTGTCCACCAGCACGCCGCCCGACACGTTCAGAAAGAGGTCCGCCGGCACGTCCCCTTCGCGGTCGCGGTATCCGACTTCGCCGGATACGGCGAACCGGTCCATAAAATATTTGCCGGCCAGGGCCGATACTTCGAAGCCGCTTGCTCCGTCGCCGATGGAATTGATGTAGCCGGGTGTGTAGGATCCGGCGATGATCGCCCCGCCACGCAGGGCGATGCTCGGCAATGAAGGCTTCACCAGTTCATCCACGATACGCCACGTGACACCGATATTGGAGTCTGCCACGCCGGAGTATTTATCACGTCCTCCCGTGGGTGGGATTGGGTCTCCCATACCCGTTCTGGAACCAAAATAACTCCTGGCGGCGCCTACCCGGAAGTCTATGGCGATTTCATCCGACAAACCGTACATACCGCTCAGCCACACGGTGTGCTGACCAAGATTTTGCCCTGGCATGGGGCCTGGAGTCTGCACTTTTTGTTCCTGCCTGTAGAACTCTGTGGCGTTCTGGGATACATAGGAAAGGTTGAAAAATCCGGCGCCCGGTGCGGGGAGCCAAGGCGATACTCCATCGGCAAATACGGGGGATCCGACGGCCGTCATGATCGTAACCAAGAGGGCAATCAATCTTGTTCTGTGCATGATAACGTTCCTCCGTCTTTAGACGTATAATGACGAAACCAACATGGGGATCAGAGGTTCCATGGTTAAAATTTGAATCGCCGCTTCAAATAATAATGAACGAGTTCCTGTTCATCGGGTTTCCCGTCGCACCCGGTGGCACGGTTGCCCGGACAGAGCACGGCGATATGCTGGTCATCCGCCGTGCCCGGTTTGCTTGCCGCGCTACGGGCTTCGAGGCTGTTCTTCAGACTCATGGCACGCTCCTTGGTCAAATCAGCCGCCTTGAGGGGACAGGACGGACACACGAGCTTCTGAAACGTGAGAGCTTTGCCCATGGCGTAGGCGCTTCTGGCATTGATGCCTTGGCCGGACGAAAAAGAGCCGGACGCGTATGCCGATGCCTGCCAGAGGCCGCCGGCGATGATCATCAACGTGAGAAATCCGATCGTTCGTTTCATCTGGTGACTCCTCCTATAAGAGTATGAGATTGTTTGGAACGTCTTCAATTCTTGAATTGTGGAATGATTATTCGGATACGAGAAGGGATCGACTATTGTAAGCATTTGTCACGGATAATGCTACTGTTCAGTTGAAATTTGTGTGGGGGAATTCCATTCGGTCATCGCGTTGCCATCCGTACGCACCTGGTGAGACAATTCAGTGCAACGCGGGAAAAGCCGAAAAAGAAATATTGGAGGGGAACCTATGCACCGTGGAATAAGCACGATCGTCCTGGGATGCTTGCTGGTGGTGACGGGGTGCGCCACGCCGTCTGGTCCGCTTGCCGTCCTGCCGATGACGAGCCCGGCTGCGGCTCAGCAGAACCTTGAAGGGATTCAGCAGTATCATTCAGGTAAGTGGCAAGAGGCGAAAAGTCTTTTCGAGTCGGCGATTCAGGCCGACCCCGAATTACCGGAAGCCCATTTCAACCTGGCCTTGACGCTTCATCAACTGGGCGATCACCGCGAGGCCACGATCCATTTCAAACGAGCGAGCGAACTGGATCCGGCCAACAAGGAAATCATCGGATCCTCCGTCTATCGCAATCATCTCGGTCTGTCCTCGACTTTGGAGAAACACCTAAGCGGCGGTTACCGGTATTGAGAGAAGGAACCTCTGATTAAATCAGAGGTTCCTTCTCTACTTCAGAGCATATGAACGAACAACCCGTCACGCAGCTTGGGCTCAAACCACGTGCTCTTGGGTGGCATGATGTCTTTGGCGTCGGCCACGGCCATGAGTTCATCGACGGTCGTGGGGTACAGCCAGAACGCAACGGCCCATTCTCCTGAATCCACCCGTGCGGCCAAGGTGTTCGGTGGATGGATTCCGCCGACGAAATCGATCCTCGGGTCGGAGCGTTGATCCGTAATGCCCAGCAACGGGGTCAACACGCGATCGGTCAACACGGATACGGCCAGGGCGTTCACCGGATTTTCTTCCATCCGGGTCCGTTGCTCCGGCGTCAATTTGGGAATTGCCCGATGCCAGCGGCCTTCCAGGTACACGTCAAATCCGGCCTTCGGGGCCTGTCCGGGTTGCGTTGTGGGTGTCACGTCATAGTCCGCGGCCAATGCGTCCAGAAATTGTTGCGGCGTATGTCCGTTCAGATCGCGCACAACGCGGTTATAGGGCAGGATCTGCAATTCGTCGTGCGGAAAAATGACGCTTAAAAAGCCTTCCTTGCGATACGGCGGGGATTGTCCGGAATTGCCGGACCGGGCCGCTTGTACCCGGCTGGCTGCGGCGGAGCGATGGTGGCCGTCGGCAATATACAGGGCGTCAACGTTCTTGAATTGTTCGATCATTGCTTCAATGGCCGCGTCATCACGCAGGCTCCAGACTGTATGCTCCACGCCATCGTCCGCGGTGAACCGGCAGTCCGGCTCCGCAGCCGTGACGTCCGCAAGCCAACTGCCGAATTGATTCGACCGGCGGAAAAACAGGAGAACGGGCCCGGATTGTGAGTTGTGCGTTTCGATCACCTGCACGCGGTCTTTTTCCTTAACCGGCCTGGTGAGTTCATGTTTCTTAATGAGTCCCTGGTCGTATTCGTCGATCGAGGCCAGCGCAACAAGACCTGTTTGTTCGTGTGTCCCCCAACGTTGACGATAGACTCCGAACATGGGGTGAGGTTCCCGGGTCAGGATATTGTCATCAAGGAATTTTTGCAGGTTGGCGGCGCCTCGTTTGTAGACTTCCATTGAATAGGGATCGACGCCGTCAGCCAGTTCCAACTCGGCTCGCCCGACCCGGAGAAAACAATAAGGATTGCCGGCGGCAACGTCGCGCGCCTTGTCCAGGGAAACGACATCATAGGGAGGAGCCGCCACGTGGGCGGCATGTTCCGGTTTGGGCCTGACGGCCCGAAAAGGCATGATGGTTGCCATGTTATTTTATAAATTCGAAATCGATCGCGAGATGACGATCAGGAGTCACGGTCACGCGCCGTTCTTGAATCCCGAGCACGGGATGCCATGCCACCAACTTGTAGTCGCCCGGAGGGATCCGGCCGATCTCGAAAGTCCCTGATTCATCAGAAATCGCGTAATAGGGATTCCTGACCCTATACAGCCAGTTTTCCATAAAGTCGTGACGATCGCAGGTCAACACCACGGCAGAGGCGCGACGCAGCTTTTTGGCGGGAAAGTCTTTTTCCGTCTGTCTCTGGGGCCGAAGACTTTGGGTGTGCAGGGTTCTCATGATTTTGGCGTTACGGCCTTTTAAGGAATATGTATGCAGGGTGTGTTTGATGGAATCGTGATTGACGAATCGGACGGACTCATCCGCCCGAATGACCCCGGTGAATGGGCCGAAACTGCATTTTTCGAGCTGAACGCCAAGGTTCAATTCGTCTCCACCGGCATAATGAAATGCCCCGCGGCCCCGGTCGGTGGCTGCATCACGATGTGAAACAAACGGTTTGCCCTGTTCCACGCCCTCCAGTGCGATGACGACGCCTTTTATCCTGCCGTCGCGCGCTTCGAGTTTGTTCAGCACGCGCTCCGGCCCGCATACCTCCGGCCCGTTCCTGACTTCAAAACGTTTAGGGGCATGGGGGAGGGTGCCCGTGAAGGCCACCTTCCCCGTGATGGTTGCTCCGTTCTTGACATCGATCACGTCGTAGGCAAACCCCGCGCCTGCGAATCCTGACCATAGAACAAGAGAGAACCAGGTTGTGATATGGGTGCGGCGCCACATGTCGGGTCTCCTTTGTACAGAAATTTCGGGAACCTCTGATCCCCGATTAAGAACGTCGAGGACATGTTTACTGCACTATCTGGCGCAGGGCTGCGTTGTGTCCTCGCTCAACCCTCACCTATCTCGTTTGATAAGCCTCGGGTTTCGCTGCGGGACGCCTTGCCCTGCATCCCGCTATCACAATAAAGCAGAGGTTCCTTCAGTCATTAATAAACCGCCTGCCACCCGAACGTGACGGTTGAATCCGTCTCAAGCTGTCCGTCCAGGTATTGATAGATCGGGAACCCGCCTTCCACGGCCAACCGGTTTTCCAGACCCATGAATTCCGGGAACAGGACATTGATCCCGAACAGGAGATCCAGGCGCTGCCCGCCCAACAGGTCAGGAAACGCGGTTGACACCATCCTCATTTGATTCATCGGGTTGTTTGTCCGAATGACAGGGTCCATTCCATCGTAGGGCTCCCAGTGATTCCAACTCAGACGAACCGAACTGCTCAGCGTATTCTTGATAAGTTCATAGGCGCCATGCACGTTGACGGTATAGGCATCGCCTTTGGAAAAGTCATTGGAATTTTGGCCGGCCCTCAGGGTGCCGATAGCCTGAATACCCCAAGAGGCGTGCCCCATTTCTCCTCCGTACGTGACCCCGGGGTAAAAATCAACGGTTCCGGAACCAAGGTGCATGGGATAGGGTAATCGGATGTTTCCCATTGGTGTCTGGTCCGTGGGTTCGATGCTTCCAGTCGGCACGCTCATCGACAGGTTGAAGTGGAATCGATGGGCCCCGATACTTGGGGCTTCAACTGCCCAGAGCCGCCAGAGTGATCCGAACCGGATGTCTCCGAACCCTTCGGAACGGGTTGTAAATTTCCCTCCCATGCGCGTGACGTGATTCATGCTGTTGTTCAGGTACGGTACCATGAGCGTCAGGGTTACCGTATCGTTCAATCCATACATGAACCCGAACATGTGCATCCACATGCGCATGGATTCCGGCGCCACCATATAGCCTCCCGGCACCGGTCGCCCCATCATCGTCACTTCATCAGTGGTGATCCTGTCGGTCCCGTATCGGTTCCCCTCCATGAACATGTGCATCAAGCGATAGGAGAACATCACTTCCCCTGCTTCATGCGTGTGATTTCCCATCATGCCGATGGGAGCATGAGCGTTCGGTTTATCGTCGGTATAAAAGTTTCCCGTGGTCAGTTTTTCTCTTTTTTTCGCCAACCCCTCGGCTAGTGACTCCTCGACGTCATCGAGCATGCCGTCCAATAAAGCCGCGTGGACTCCTTGAGTGTTGGCCCACGTCAGGCAGAATAAAAAAAGCACAAATATGATTCCCGGTTTCACCGGGCTCAGGACTCCGTTCATCTGCAAACCTCTTCTCGCAAGACATCAATGAAACTGATTGTGCCAATCCCTCGGATCGAGTCATGCAGCCCTCCATTTGCAAAAAGTCACAAACAGCCCTTCCCGCAAGGGGACACCCCTCGACGGAAAGAACGCTGGAACGTGTAAAAAGGAAGACTTGAGACTAGAACCGGGGAGGACCGCGAGAAAAGTGTAGCGTTGGAACGGTCAGCGTGACAGGATGAGCAATGGAAACTTCTAAAGCGTGTACAATGGTCAGCGGAACATCGAAGACGGGTTCACTCACGCTGACCACCTGGCCCGCCGCGCACATCAGGGAGCAAAGAATGGTCGAATGGGTGGCGGCGTTATGGTGAACGTGGTGAAGAGAATGAGCGGCAGCATGGCTGGAAACCACGCCACTCATGACCAAGAAACAGGCCACAACTCCGAGAACGAGTGCCGTACGGGATAAACGCGTCATGATAACAGTGTTCGTGAATTCAGCATAGCGGGAAGAGAGGCGAAAGGGGAGAAGGTTCAAGCTTCTCCCCTTTTCTCACTCATGGCGCGTTTTAGCGGTCGTGTCGTCCGCCTCGTCCGCCACCAAATCCGCCGCGTCCTCCACCGACCCTGGCTTCTTGAGGCCGGGCCTGGTTTACGGTCAATGTTCGGCCATCCAATTGGGTGCCGTTCAGTGCCGTAATGGCGGCTTTGCCTTCCTCTTCCGAGGGCATTTCAACAAAACCGAAACCCCGCGACCGGCCGGTGTATTTATCGGTAATGATTTTCGCCGAATCCACGTTGCCATGTTGGACAAACAGGTCGGTCAACTCCGTTTCGGTCGTCGGATACGGCAACCCGCCGACATAAATTTTAAACGGCATAAAACAACTCCTTTGAAAGTATTGGGGATTTACACTCGAAAAACGGGAAAGGAGGGCCGAAGCACGACTGGAGAAACGCGGCTTGGGTCAGCTTTCGATCAGATTTCCGATTGCAACCTCGATTAATAAATGGCCATCTTGTTAAACGAAACGCCAACACAGGCCACCATCTTTAAGGAAACAAACTAGCACATTTTTTTCAAGAAGACAACAACACCCCGAACAAGCAATCGCAAAGTCCCTCCCCCTCCGTCATCCTCAACTCCCCCTCTGTCATCCCTGTATGTGTTCACTAATTCGTTGACAATGTTCCCCCTCACCCCAGCCCTCTCCCACAAAAAGGGGAGAGGGGGGCATGGAATGGAATTTCCTCTCCCTTGATGGGAGAGGATGAAGGTGAGGGTGATTAGGGGCAGGCCCCTGTGCCTGCCCTCCACAGAAAGGACAACCACAGGGGGTTGTCCCTACATGCTGTCAACGAATTACTGAACACCTACAGGAATGACAGAGGGGGAACTGTCAACGAATTAGTGAACACCTACAGGGAT
>JAJDZI010000039.1 GCA_022824735.1 Nitrospirales bacterium | reverse complement strand
GAGTCCTCCTGTCAGGCCTACCAAGATCATCGGATCTTCCAGTATAGAAAATTTTTTCGATCTCCGAAAGCCGCGAATGTATCACTGGTGTGAAAAGAGCCCAAAACACACGAACCGTCATTCCTGTATGTGTTCAGCCATGCGTTGACAATGTTCCCCCTCACCCCAGCCCTCTCCCACAAGGGGGCGAGGGGAGGCATGGAATGGCATGTCCTCTCCCTTGATGGGAGAGGATGAAGGTGAGGGTGAGTCGGGGCAGGCCCCTGTGCCTGCCCTCCACAGAAAGGACAGCCACAGGGGGTTGTCCCTACATGCTGCCAACGAATGAGCGAACATCTACAGGGATGACAGAGGGGGAGCGTCGAGGATGACAAAATAAGGCAGCGAAAGTGTCAACGAATTACTGAACACATACAATCCGGCCACCAGGCCAGATTTCCGGACGAGCCCGACTGAGAGGGATCGCCGATCTCTACTTGATCGCCGAAAAATCCGCCTCGATCGTGATCAATTTGCCGTCGGGGAAAAATACGACGATATTCGTCGCGGCCTGCGGGTCAAAATCCTGGTAGGCGAACCGGGCGGAAAACCGCGACACGTAGTCCATCTCCGATCCGGGAATTTTCCGGCCACGGCTGGGCTTGCCTTTATCCACGGCCATGACGTTCGTGGACCCTTGCTGCAGGGCCACATCGGCCCCTTCGGCGAAAAATTCTTCCTGTCCGCACAGCCCGATCTCCATTTCCAGGTTGGGCATATTCAGGATTTCCTGGATTTTGGCTTCCGGCATCCGGACTTCCTGTTTTGCGACCTTGGACCGCCGGCCTTCTTCGCGCCCGAAATATTCGAACCAATAGGTTTTCGTTCGAAGAATCGCGCTGCTTCCGCAGGGTTTGACGGCCGGATCGTCCCCGATGCGTGAGTTTTTGTCCGCGGCTTTGATGATGGCGAACATTTCGTCATTGGACGCCGCCGCCGCCATGGGTCCGCGGGCTGACGCCATGACCTGCTGGGCTTGCGCCAACGTCAATTCGACGTCGATCGCCAACGCCGGCGATCCCATCGCTCCCAACACAAACAACAGCATGAGCCCGAATGCCTGTTTCCGGTGGTGGTATCGTTCACGTGAACTCATGCGGTTTCTCCTTTTTGCTTCAGAATACATCAGAGGTTTCTTGAGACCTGACGGCAAGGCTGAATTGTAAGAAACCTCCCTACCTCTTTTCAATGCCTATCAGCCGTCCGGCCGGCCTCTCGACCGGATGAAAACGGGATTGACTCATTGTCGGCGTAGTGTTAAATTTCTGCCCCTATCATGCCAATTTTATAGGGGCCTTCCGACGGTGCTGGAGCAGAACGGGAGCACTCCCGTTTCCCGCCCTGCCGAATGAATGCGCCTGTAGCCGCAAGTAATCCGGTCGCTCAACGAACAAGGAATAGAGCATGGGAAATGGAGTCAACCGACAGGAACAGGCTATGAACCTCGAAAGCCTGGAGCGCGTCTATACGAATTACTCCTCGGTCTATGACCAAACCTTCGGGAAAGCTTTTGATGAATCGCGCGAATCGGCCGTGAAGGGGCTGAGCATCGCTCCCGACGAGCACGTATTGGAGGTCGGTGTGGGCACGGGCATGGCCCTGCCCCTGTATCCGGCCCACTGCCGGATCACGGGCATCGACCTCTCGGAAGGTATGCTGAAAAAAGCCGAGGAGCGCATTACCAAGCATGGCCTCGAGCACGTCACGCTCCAGCGCATGGACGCGGGAGCCATGGCGTTCCCGGACGATGCCTTCGACCTGGTGATGGCCGCCTACGTGGTCACCGCGGTCCCGGATTACCGGAAAGTGGTCTCGGAGATGATTCGCGTTTGCCGCCCCGGCGGTCGCATTGTCATGTTGAACCACTTCAGCAACGGCAATAAATTCATCGCGGCCGTGGAGAAACTGATTTCCCCCATCTGTCAGCGGATCGGGTTCCGCACGGACCTGTCCCTGGATCACGTACTCGACGGCACGCCCCTTGAGGTCGCGAAAAAGGAAAAGATGGACCCCTTCCAATATTGGTACCTGGTGGAATGCGTGAACGCGAAAAACGGGCATTCCCTCTCGTAATCACCGCGGCTGACCCCCTCCTCAACCCGTCGTTCCCATGAAGCAGGCCCTGTGCCTCCAACACGTTCCCTTCGAAGGCCCCGGCACGTTCCGGCAGGCGTTGGAGAACCGTCACTATCAACTTGATACCCTGCTGGTCCCGGAACGGGATCTTCCTCGCACGCTTCCGGATTTCCTCTTGGTCATGGGCGGGCCCATGTCCGTGAATGATTCCGACCCGTGGATTGAAAAAGAACTGCTGTTCATTCGACGCGCGATCGAGGCGGGCATCCCGGTGTTGGGCGTGTGCCTGGGCTCTCAATTCATGGCCAAGGCCTTGGGCGGACAGGTGCGGCCCGGCCCTCGCCTGGAAATCGGACCAACCCCGGTGACGCGGACCGTCGAGGAAGACACCGACCCCGCGTTCGGCACGTTTCCCCGCGAGTTCACGGTGTTTCAATGGCACGGTGAAGGACTCACCCTGCCGCCGGGAGCCTGCGTGCTCGCCGCGTCCGAGTTCTATCCGGTGCAAGCCTTTCGCTACGGCGATCGCGCCTACGGGGTCCTGTTTCACCTGGAATTGGAAATCGACGGCGTCGCGGCCCTCTGCCGCGAATGTGCCGACGACGTACAGCGGGCCCACACCACAACCGAGGCCCTGTTGGCCTCAGCAGAGACCCTTCTCCCCGAATCCCACCACTTCGCCAACCGCCTCATCGCCCACCTGGCAAGCTGATCCCCAAAACCCAACCAGATCATCCCACGGGCTTACGTTGTCCGTGATACGAAAATAGTCAACGACACCCCGAATCGTCGTTGGTATAGATGTTCAGTCACTCCCTTCCCTTTGTAAGGAGAGATCAAGTGGGGTAGAGTCATAGACAAGATGCAAAAAATGCTGAAGGAGCTTGAGAGATAAATCCGCAGATAACACAGATGAGCATAGATAGAAAATAGGGGCAAAAAGTGAAAAGAGAAAAGAATGCCAAAGATATTGTCATCTACCAAGCCAAAAACGGACAAATTGAGTTCCGCGGGGATTTTGAACGCAACACGATATGGGGCAGCATCAATCAGATTGGAGAGTTATTCGGGGTTCAGAAAGCGGCGGTAGCAAAGCATATGAAAAATATTTTTTATGATAAGGAGTTGGATAAGAAGGCAACCGTTTCCATTTTGGAAACAGTTCAAATGGAAGGAACAAGAAAAAGGTCCGCAGATGACGCAGATTAGCGCAGATGACCGAAGGGATGAGGAAACTTATGCGATTATTGGTGCTGCTATGGCGGTGCATAACGAGTTGGGATGTGGTTTTCTTGAGACGGTTTATCAGGAGGCGTTGGCACAAGAATTCTTGTTCCGGGAGGTGCCTTATGTTCGTGAAAAGAAGTTGGCTGTACGGTACAAGGGACAGAAATTGCAATGTCATTACCAAGCGGACTTTATTTGCTTTGATTCCGTGATCGTTGAATTGAAGGCTCTGCACAAACTGTCCGGGGTGGAAGAGGCTCAAGTAATCAACTACCTCAAGGCTTCGAACCTGGACAAAGCCCTGCTCGTCAATTTCGGTACCACGAGGCTAGAGTACAAAAGGTTCGTATTGAATCTGCGCCCATCTGCGTCATCTGCGGATAAAAGAAGATAAAGGCATGAGCGACAAGCCCTCCAAAAGCCTCACTATCCGTAACAGCACTGCGGAATTTCTCATCTTCACCAATCAAGCCGGCGAGGATGGGATTGAAGTACGCTACCAGGATGAAACCATCTGGCTCACGCAAAAACTCATGGCGGAGTTGTTTGATACGACAAAATCCACGATCAGCGAACATTTGCGCAATATTTACACTTCTAAAGAACTGAACAAGAGCTCAACTGTTCGGAATTTCCGAACAGTTCGGAAAGAAGGCAATCGCAACGTGGAAAGAGCGTTGGAGTTCTACAACCTCGATGCCATCATCTCGGTTGGGTACCGGGTAAACTCCAAACGGGCCACACAGTTCCGCCAATGGGCGACGCGTATCCTGCGGGAATTTGCCGTCAAAGGCTATGTGCTGGATAAGAAGCGCCTGGAACAGGGAGTATTCCTTGGCGAAGATTATTTTGAACGCCTGCTCTCTGAAATCCGTGAAATTCGTCTGAGCGAGCGGCGCTTTTATCAGAAAATCACAGACATTTACGCCACCAGCCTAGATTACAACAAGGACGCCCCGACCACCCGCGAATTTTTCGCCAACGTGCAAAACAAACTGCATTACGCCATTCACGGCCAGACCGCCGCGGAACTCATCAAACACCGCGCAGACAGTAGCGTGAAAAACATGGGGCTGACCAGTTGGGAAGGGAGCCCCGACGGAAAAATTCTGAAAACCGATGTGGCAGTCGCCAAGAATTATCTGTCCAAAGAAGAGTTGGAATCGTTGGGGCGTATCGTCGGCACCTATCTTGACCTTGCCGAAGATCGAGCGCAACGCAAAATCCCCATGACCATGGAAGACTGGGCAAAACGGCTGGATGAATTTCTGACGTTCAATGAGCGCGACATCTTAAAAGATGCAGGGAAAATCAGCGCCGAGATTGCCAAGAACCACGCCGAAAGCGAATTCGAGAAGTATCGCATCATCCAGGATCGTCTGTTTGAATCTGACTTTGATAGAGAAATTAAGATGCTGGAGCAGCAGGTCGAGGATGGAGATGAGTAGAAGATCCGTTCAAAGCAAGGCATCGCCGAAGGGCTGGCGTAAGGTGAAATTGAAAGAGAATGGAGAGGTGGCTGGACTATTTTGAACAGTTTGCAAGCTGTCGATAAGTGGCTCTCCGCTCGGGTTATGCCGCCGCCTGGATGGGCTGGGGCTGGTTGAAATAGACTTGGTCGGGCGTTCGCCCGCCCAGTGATGAATGCGGTCTGCACCGATTATAGAAGGCCCGAGAGCGGTCCAGCCCGCTCCGCGCCTCCGAGACCCGG
>JAJDZI010000091.1 GCA_022824735.1 Nitrospirales bacterium | reverse complement strand
GTTGACAGAATGGAGGATCGGCCCACAAGAAGGGAGGGCGGACACCCGTTCGCTTTGCTCAGGGCATGCTCCAGTCCGCCTCTACTGAACCCCCCTGCCCCCCTTATCAGGGGGGAAAGAATCTGTCGTCCCCCTGATAAGGGGGATTGAGGGGGTTGTCTTTCAAAGGCGGGGCATAGAGCACACAAAGAAGCGAGAACAGTGTCAACACATGACTGAACACATACAGGAATGACAGCAGGTGAGGTGGAAATTCAGGCAAATGCGTGAACACGTGCAGGAACCAACCTGATGGATGAATCGAACGAACAGCGCGCGCAGCGCATTCAGAAGCTCGACGTGCTCAAGGGCATGGGCGTGCAACCCTACGGCACGCGCTTCGAGACGACGCACCGGGTCGCGCGCCTCCTGGAAGCGCACAGGACCACGGGCAAGGACGAACTCGAGCAACATGCCATTGATTGCCGGATCGCGGGACGCATCGTGGCGCTTCGCCGGTTCGGCAAGGCTGCGTTCGCCTCGCTCCAGGACGGCGCGCACCGGCTCCAGGTCTATTTGAAAAAGGACGTGCTGGGCGACGACGCCTATCGCCTGTCGCAGGAATTGGACCTGGGCGATTGGATCGGAGTGGAGGGCCGGCTGTTCCGCACGAAAACCGACGAGTTGACCGTCGAAGCGCGCACGTTGACGTTTCTCTCGAAAGGGCTTCGTCCCCTTCCGGAAAAGTGGCACGGCTTGACGGACATTGAAACCCGCTACCGCCAACGCTACGTGGACTTGATCGCCAACCCGAACGTCCACGCCGTCTTTGAAGCGCGCAGCAGGATCATGGCGGGCATCCGCGCCTATTTGACCGAACACGGGTTCCTCGAAGTCGAAACGCCGATGATGCAGCCCATCCCCGGGGGCGCCACGGCCCGCCCGTTCGTGACGCACCACAACGCGCTCGACCGGGATCTCTACCTGCGCATCGCGCCGGAACTCTACCTCAAACGATTGATCGTGGGCGGATTCCAACGCGTGTTTGAAATCAACCGGAACTTTCGCAATGAAGGCATCTCGACCATCCACAATCCGGAATTCACCATGCTGGAGTTTTACCAGGCCTACGCCGATTACCGCGACCTCATGGCGTTGACCGAAGACCTGTTCGGCATGCTCGCGCGTGACCTCCTCGGCGCCACGACGCTGGAGTATCAGGAGCAGGCCATTGACTTGGCCCCCCCGTGGCGCCGGCTTCCCTATTTCGAAGCCATCATCGAATACAATGCCCTCGATCGCGACGTGCTCGAAGATCAGGACGCGGCAACCGCGGCGGTCCGGCAACTCGGGTTGGACGTTCCCAAAGATGCGTCTTTGGCCGGAATCCTGAACCTGATTTTTGAGGAAACCGTCGAACACCGGCTGACCCAACCCACGTTTATCACGGATTACCCCACGGAGATCTCGCCCCTCTCGCGCAGGAAGGACGCGGACCCACGCCTCACCGACCGGTTCGAATTGTTTATCGCCGGACGCGAACTGGCGAACGGGTTTTCCGAGTTGAACGACCCGCTGGATCAACGCCAACGCTTCGAAGCCCAGGTCGCCCAACGGGAAGCCGGCGACGATGAAGCGCATTACTTTGATGAGGATTTCCTGCGCGCCCTGGAATACGGGATGCCGCCGACGGCGGGAGAAGGAATCGGCATCGACCGGCTCGTGATGTTGCTGACGAACCAGGCCTCGATCCGCGACGTGATTCTCTTTCCGCAACTGCGACCGGAGAAACCCTCGTGACCCTGCCGTATGAAATCTTCGTGGGGCTCCGGTACCTGCGGGCCAAACGGCGAACCCGGACCATCTCGCTCAACACCTTCATTTCGATCACCGGCATTACGCTGGGCGTCGCCGCGCTCATCGGGACCCTCGGGATCATGACGGGGTTCAAGGAAGACATGCAGGCGAAGATTTTGGGGACGACGTCGCACGTCGTGGTCCAGCCCCGTGGCAAGTCAACCATGGCGGGCTATTCGGAGGTGATCCGGCAGGTGGAGAACGTGCCGGGAGTGGTGGCGGCCACGCCGTACATCTACCAACAAGTGCTGCTGACCTCAAAAACCAGCGTGCGCGGGATTGTCCTGCGCGGGATCGATCCGCAGAAAGAGGCCGAAGTCACGGAATTGGCCAAAAACGTGGAGTCCGGCACGCTACAGGATTTGGCCGTTCGGCAGCGGCCCGAGCCTGCTCCGGCCGGCGCGTCCGCCCAAACCGGCCGGAAACCCGGCATCATCGTCGGCAAGGAACTGGCCCTCCGGTTGAGGGTCGCCGTCGGCGACCGGATCAACGTCGTGTCCCCCGTGGGCCCGATCAGCGCATTGGGAATGACGCCGAAAATTCGCCCGTTCCGGGTCGCCGGCCTGTTCAAGTCCGGCATGTATGAATATGACTCCTCGCTGGCTTTCATCTCGTTGGAGGAGGCTCAGCGATTTTTCAGTCTCGGGAAGGCCGTGACGGGCATCGAAGTCAAAGTGGAAGATGTATTCACCGCCGACGCCGTGGCCAAACAGATCGCGGCACAACTCGGAAAGGGCTACATGGCGAGAGACTGGATGCTGTTGAATCGAAATCTCTTCTCGGCCCTGCGTCTCGAAAAAACCATGATGTTTTTATTGTTGGTCCTGATTACCCTGGTCGCCTCCTTCAACATCGTGGGGACGCTCACCATGATCGTCAACGAGAAGCAACGCGAGATCGCCATCCTGAAAGCCATGGGCGCCACCCCCAACGCGATCATGCGGATTTTCATGTTGAACGGCCTGGTCATCGGCCTCACCGGCACGGCAATCGGCATCCCTCTGGGATACACCTTTCTCTACCTCATCGAAAATTATTTTACCTTCGATCAAACCGTGTATTTCCTTTCACGCATTCCGGTCCACGTGAAGGCCTGGGACGTCTTCCTCGTGTCGTTTTCCGCCATTCTGATCAGCTTTGCCGCGACGCTGTATCCGTCGTGGCAGGCTGCCAAGCTGGCGCCGGTCAGCGCCCTTCGATACGAGTGACGTCCATGAGTCCTTCTGCCGGTTCAGCCCCACCCCTTCTTCAGGTGAACGAGTTGTCCAAATCGTTTGTCCTGGGCAATCAAACCGTCGACGTCCTGAAAGGCGTCAATCTCGAAGTCCGGCAAGGGGAGCTTCTGGCTATGCTTGGGGCGTCGGGAGCAGGGAAAAGCACCTTGCTCCATATCCTGGGCACCCTTGATCGACCGACGCACGGCACCGTGTGCTATGAATCTCAGGATATTTTCCGTTTGTCGGAACAGGAGCTTGCCCGGTTCCGAAACCGGCGCATCGGGTTCGTGTTTCAATTTCATCACCTCCTGCCTGAATTCACGGCCCTGGAAAACACCTACCTGCCCAGCCTGATGCAAAAACGGCCAATCGCACAGTGTGTCGAGGACGCCGGCGCGCTGCTGTCGCAAGTCGGTCTGGAACACCGCTTGCACCACAAACCCGGTGAATTGTCCGGAGGGGAACAACAACGGGTGGCCGTGGCGCGCGCGCTCATTCACAACCCGGACCTGGTTCTCGCGGACGAGCCGACGGGAAATTTGGATACGCATACCGGAGAAGCCCTGTTTGCCCTGTTGAGAGAATTGAATCAGAAACACAAAACCGCATTCGTGATCGTCACCCATAACGAACGCCTCTCTGCGCAAGCCGATCGCTCGGTCCACATGGTGGACGGACGGATCGTGAACAGCCGCGGGCAATAGTGTGGACACGTGGATTCGATTTGCTTGTGCGCGCTTTTACATCAAAAATGCACATATAATGGTCGCAAACACTACAAATTCGAGCATAAGTACATCAAAATGTATCAAGAATGAGTATTTATGAGCACCTTGGCATATATTGGTTAGCCGAAGGCGTAACCGGAAAAAAGGAGACACACCCATGCGAAACCATCAACACCGGATACCCGGTCCATTGACCACCGTCGCGCTGGTCATGCTCCTGACGCTTCCGGTCATATCGGCTCAGTCAAATTCAGTGTTTGCCAATGACGGACGCTTCTACGTCGGCGTGACTGTCCCGGTGGAACGGGTCGAGGCCTCCTACGATAAAACCGTCGATAATACCCAGGCGCGCAACCAGCGAAGAGGCCAGGTGCTTCAGGATCACGATTCCGATGATACCTTTGCCTATGGGATCGGTCTCCTGGCCGGCTACCGGCTGCCGCTTGCTGAAAGCGGTTTTTACCTGAGCGGCGAAGTGGACCTCGCGTTTCACGGCGGCCAGGTCAAGGGACAGCTTCCGGGAGTGGGAACGTCACCGGGACGCAATCAACCCGGCGAAAGCTGGCCGGACCGCTGGTCCTTTGAAAAAGACAGAAGCTACGGTTTCACAGTCAAGCTGGGCGGCAGCCCCGGCGTGCTCCGGTCATGGGACACGAACATCTACGTCCTCGGCGGTATCCGGCTCATCCAGGCGCAGTTTCAGAATCACTATCGAGGCTGCCTGCACGTCGTGAACTGTACCTCGACCACCCAGCCCGAGTTTGTCTCGGGAATGGACAGCCGGGACCTGGATTATACGGCCTGGACGTACGGCGC
>JAJDZI010000069.1 GCA_022824735.1 Nitrospirales bacterium | reverse complement strand
GTTTATGGTCGGCATTGCGATTGTCGTGGGCGTCGGGGTGATGGTCGAGAGTTTCCGGGATACCGTTGAGCGATGGATCGATCAGACCTTGATGGCGGACCTCGTGGTGACGCCACATGAGAAAGGATTGGATGCCGATCCGCGCGAAAACGTCTTTCGCATTTCACCTGACATGGTCAGGCTTGCCGGGAAAGTGCCGGGCGTGGCAGCCGTGGACCCTTACCGTCAGGTGCGCATTCAAGTGGGATCGACCCAGGCTTACCTTGCGGCACGCGATCTCGCCCTTCACGCGGAACGGAGTCGATACCTGTTCGTGGACGGCGAGTCGTCCCGCAGGCTCCGCCAAGCCATTACCGAACAGGGTGTGGTGGTGTCGGAGGTGTTGGCCCGGCGGCTGGGAGTCAACGTGGGTGACGTGCTGTCATTGCCGACCGGCGCCGGGCAGCAGGTTTTTCCCGTGGCCGGCGTCTTTTACGATTACGCCACGGATGGGGGAAAGATCGTGCTGGACCGGTCGCTGTATGAACGATGGTGGGGTGATCGCACGTCCACGGTGTTGGCGGTGTACCTTGAGCCGGACGCGAATGCGCGACGTGTGCGGGGCGACCTGAAAAAGGCGCTGGGTTCGCTCATACCGGTGTCGATCATCAGTAACACGGAACTCAGGACGCATATCCTCGAAATCTTTGACCGCACCTTCCGGTTGACCTACGGGTTGGAACTCGTCACGGTGATCGTCGGACTGCTGGGCATTATCAATACGCTCCTGACGACCGTGGTCGAACGACAACGGGAGTTTGCCACGTTTCGCGCGATCGGCGGCAGTCGCAGGCAAGTCCGGGGATTGGTGGTCCGCGAATCCCTCTGCCTGGGTTTCCTGGGGTTGGGCCTCGGGTTGCTTGCCGGGCTCCTGCTGGCCACTCTCCTGATCAGCGTGATCAATAAACAGTCCTTCGGCTGGACCATTCACATGACCGTACCCTCCAAGACCGTCCTGGAAGCCTTTCTGGTCGCAGGAATCACGGGTCTGTTAGCCGGATACCTCCCAGCCCGCTGGGCCACCCACGGCCCCATCGCCAACGGATTACGGTACGAGTGAGGAGCGGATCATCAACTCTTGAAGCACGTTGTCAGGCTGAACCCGCCGGCATTTGTTGGAACAACAGTTCACTGATATTTGCTTGGGTCTTGGCATGTTCTATGGTCATGCCGACCAGGTTCCCATTGCTATCCAGGTCGATATAGATGTTTTCGTTGATTTCCCTGGTTTCATGAGCCGACTGATCGGAAAACTCGATCAATGCCGTATCGGTATCTTCAAAATATTTGATCTTCATCTTCCGACTCCTTAAACCCTGCATCAAAAAAGGCATTGTGAATGGTCAAGCCATCTTCAAGCAAAACGACTCTGAGATATTTTCCGGCTTCGCGGATATAGGCCCGTAAGCTTCCCCGTCAAGGCGACACTTCTAAAGTAAC
Source organism: Nitrospirales bacterium (assembly GCA_022824735.1). GTDB lineage: Bacteria > Nitrospirota > Nitrospiria > Nitrospirales > UBA8639 > Bin75. Next base: position 7,904 of record JAJDZI010000069.1, on the reverse strand, counting down.
ATCCGCTTGTATTGCGTGACTTCGCCCTCGATCTCCTTCAGGCGCTTGAGGTCCGAGGCCCGCATCCCGCCGTCTTGCGCTTTCCAGTGGTCATGCGTCGCCTCGCTGATGCCGTGCGGGCGGCAGCGCTCCCGCGCCTTCTTCCCCGCCTCCGCCTCTTGCAACACGGCGACGATTTGCGTCTCGGTGAATCGGCTGCGTCTCATGGTCGTCTCCTTACAGGGTGATCCTGCCGGAAAACTCCACTGATCACATGTCGCAAATCAGGGGAAGCTTACGAGTGGCTCAACAAAAAGACTGGATTTCAGTGACATTAAAAAGCGAGGCAGGGAGCGGGTAAAGAGCAAGAACAGCAAGTAGGCCGGTATTACCCTTGACAGGGTGTGGGCTGTTGCCCGGCCACTTCGAAGCCCAGGTCCGTGAGCATGTGTTCGACTTCGTGGGCGGGGTCGCCGGGGGTTGTGAGGTAGCCGTTGACGAACAGCGAGTCCGCCACGTACAGGGCCATGGGTTGCAGGGACCGGAGATTGAACTCCCGTCCTCCCGCCGCGCGCAGTTCTCTTTGCGGATGAACAAAGCGGAACAGGCAAAGGATTTTCAGACACCGTTGCGGGGTCAGGTTCCTGGTATCGGCCAAGGGGGTGCCGGGAATCGGATGCAGCATGTTCAACGGGATCGAGTCGGGGTTGAGGTCTTTCAGGGCAAGGGCCAGGTCCACCAGATCTTCGTCGGACTCGCCCATGCCGACGATCCCGCCCGAACACAGTTCCAAGCCCGCGGCGCGCGCGTTGCGTAAGGTGGTCATCCGGTCCTGGTAGGTGTGGGTCGTGCAGATGGAGGAATGATAGGCCTCGCTCGTGTTCAGGTTATGGTTGATGCGATCCACCCCGGCGGCCTTGAGTCGTTTGGCCTGGGGTTCGGTAAGGAGCCCCAGGGAACAGCAGACCTGCATCGGCAGTTCCTGTTTGATCCGCGTCACCGCCGAAGCGATGTCCTCCACTTCTTTTTCGAGTGGGCTTCGTCCGCTGATCACCACGCAATACCGTTCCGCTTTGGCTTCATGCGCCCGGCGGGCGGCTTTGAGCATGTCCTCCGGCGACACCAACGCATAGCGGTCGATGGGAGCCGTGGAAATGCTGGATTGCGAACAATAATGGCAATCTTCCTGACAGGCGCCGCTCTTGGCGTTGAACAGCATTTGGATGGTGACTTTTCGACCAAAATAGGCGTGGCGAATCGTATATGCGGCGTTGACGAGGGGTAAGAGTTGGGCGTCGCCGGTTTGGAGGAGTTCCAAGCCTTCTTCACGGGTGACCGAATGGCCTTCCAGCACCTGTTCCGCGAGCACGTCGAATCGAGTCATGCGCTTACTCCCTCGGCAATCAACACTACGGTGTCAGCTTGCTTGATGCAGCATCTTCGGCGATTCGGGGGCCTGTGACAACGGCGTCCCCAGGGCTTGCGAATCATATTCCGTTGACGGGATTTGCGGGGCGTCTCTCCACATGTTCTCGATCCCGTAATACGCGCGACTTTCTTCACGGAAAATATGCACGATGACGTCTTGATAATCGAGAAGAACCCAGTTCGCCGCGGTTTCTCCCTCTATGGCGCCGTGGTCTCCGAAGCGACGAGCCATTTCCTGCCGGATGGCTTCGGCGATGGCTTTGACTTGCCGTCCTGAATTTCCGGAGCAAACGACAAAATAGTCGGCAATCGAGGTGAGGTGTCCTATTTGCAGGACCATGACGTCGGAGGCTTTTTTGTCGAGGGCGACGCCTCCGATAACCAAGGCTTTGCGTTTGATGTCTGAAATAGGGCGGCTCCTTAACGCGGGACGTACAAGTTGTGTGCGATTATATAAGAATGCACCGGGGGTGGCAACCAGTCCGTGACGTCCGCGCCCTTCCGGATTCGTTCTCGAACATCGGATGAGGACACGTCGCAGGGGTCAATTCGCAGGAACGTGATCGTCGTGTGCGGGCCGATGACGTGATCCAATCGCTGCTGGTGTCCCTCATCCAAACGTTCAAGGTGCAAGGGGGGCGGGGGAGGGAACAGCGTCAGCGAGGCCACTCGTGAAAAGGGAACGTGGGGCCGCGACAACACCAGAAAATTGATCGAGGCCAAGACGTCCCCAGCCGATTTCCATTCTGCAATCTCGAGAAATGCATCAAGACCGATGATAAACCAGAGTTTTCCCTTCACGGTTGCCCGAAGCGTTTGGACCGTATCGATGGTATAGGACGTCGCCGGCGCGGTGGCTTCCACGTCGGAAACCGCAAAGTCCGGCAGACCCGCGACGGCGCGTTGCACCATGCTCAGGCGATGGCGCGCCGGGGCCAGTGATTCACCCGACTTGTGCGGCGGAGTTCCCGAAGGAATGAAGATCACCCGGTCGAGCGCCAATGTCCGTTGCGCCTGTCCGGCGATCAAAAGGTGGCCGTTGTGAACGGGGTTGAACGTGCCGCCCAGCAAACCAATTCGAGTGAAAGGAGAGTCGCTCACCGCGTCACGACGCAGGATCGGGGTTGAGGCGGTCAGCCCAAGAGGGCGAGGTTGTCCCGGTGGATGACTTCTTCGTATTCGTGAGTGCCTGTCCCATGGGAGATTTCGTTGGTCCGGCGCCCCTTGATGCCGGTGACGACGTCCGATGAAAAATTCACCAATCCCTTGGCAAACTCTTTGCCGTTCGCGTCCACGCAGGCGACGGGATCACCCGCCGCGAAGGTACCTTGCACGTCGATGATCCCGGAAGGCAACAGGCTTTTCCCCCGGGTCGTGAGCGCCGCGACGGCGCCGGCATCCAGCACGAGCGTTCCCTTTGACCGAAGCGTATAGGCGATCCAATGTTTCCGGCTGGGGAGCTTCCGGCCTTGAGAAAAGAACAGGGTGCCGTGGTCCGAGCCGGCCATGACGCTTGACAGCAGGCCCGGGGTTTCACCGTTGAGCAACAACGTGGGGACTCCGAATTGCCGTGCCAGTTTGGCCGCCTGGATTTTCGTGACCATGCCCCCGCGGCTTTCCTGGCTCTGCGAGGTTCCCGCTCCTTGTTCGATTTCCGGAGTGATGTCCGTCACGTGTGAGATCAACGTGGCTTCCGGGTCGCGTCGAGGATCCCGGGTGAACAGCCCATCGACGTCAGAGAGAATAATGAACAGGTCCGCATCGACCAGGTGGGCGACCTGTGCCGCAAGGGTATCGTTGTCGCCGAAACGAATCTCATCCACCGAGACGGCGTCGTTTTCATTGACAATCGGAATGCTCTCCAGCTTGAGCAACGTCGTCAGCGTATGCCGCGCATTGAGAAAACGCTTGCGGTCGGCCAGGTCTTCATGGGTAAGCAAGACCTGGGCGATCTGCTGTCCGGCTTTCTGAAAACAGGTTTCATAGGCGTGAATGAGATGGCTTTGTCCGGCCGAAGCCGCAGCTTGTTGCAACGGCAGGGTTTGCGGATAGGACTTGAGGCCGAGTTTCCCGATACCGGCCAGGATAGCCCCCGATGACACCAGAACAATTTCCCGTTGTTCCTTCTTGAGAAGGGCAATTTCACCGGAGAGGCGTTGAATGTGGTCGAGCCGCAAGCCCGCCGGGGCCGCGAGGATGCTGCTGCCGATTTTTATGACGAGCCGTTTGGCGTGTGAGACGATGAGATCTCTCATGCCGCCTCGATTTCCCGGAGACGTTGAGCCATGAACGTACGCAAGGTGTCGAGCCCTGCACGCGTGGCCGAAGAGATGGGAAAGAAGGCCATCTGTTGGTCCCGGCAATGGCGCTCGATCTCCCGGCGACGTTGCCCGTTGCCTTGGGCGTCGATTTTGGTTCCGACGACGGCGAAGGCACGCTTCCCCAGGGTAGGATCGAAGGCGGACAATTCTTCCTGCAACACGCGTAACGTGTTCACGGGATCATCCGTGGTCCAGTCGGAAACATCAATAAGGTACAACAGGAAACGCGTCCGTTGAATATGCTTGAGAAATTGATGGCCCAAGCCCTTGCCCCGGTGGGCGCCTTGAATCAGGCCGGGAACGTCGGCCATGACGAAACTGTCGTATTCGCCCATGGGGACGACTCCCAAATGCGGTTGCAGGGTTGTGAAGGGATAGTCGGCAATTTCCGGTCGAGCGGCCGAGAGCGTGGAAATCAACGTGGACTTTCCGGCGTTGGGAAATCCCACGAGTCCGACGTCGGCCAGGAGTTTCAGTTCCAGGTCGAGGTGCAATTCTTCACCGGGTGTCCCCTCTTCAAACGTCCGGGGCGCCCGGTTCGTGGACGTGGCAAAGCGGGCGTTGCCCTTGCCGCCTTTTCCTCCCTTGGCCACGATCACGCGCTGTTCGGGTGTCACCAGGTCTGCCAGGAGTTCGTTCGTTTCCGCGCACCTGATAACGGTCCCAACCGGTACGGTGATTGTGACGTCGGCGCCGGTACGGCCATGACGATTGGCTTTTTGCCCCGGCGCTCCGGATTCGGCCTCATAGTGGCGCCGGTACTTCAAGTCGAGCAACGTGGTGACGCGGGTCGATGCCGTGGCTACAACGCTTCCGCCGTTTCCGCCGTCACCGCCATCCGGTCCGCCATGGGGTACGAATTTTTCCCGCCGGAAACTGCACCCGCCGTTCCCGCCGTTGCCGGAGCGTACAAAAATTTTTGCGTGGTCGATGAACATGCGGCACCACGATTACCATAGGTTCCATTAGAGAGGATGGGAGAGAAAAAGCCCAGGGGAGGAAGATCAGTCGTTTATGTTGAAGGGGGATACACGCTGATCTTGCGGCGTGCTTCGCCTCCTTCGATTTTCACGATTCCGGCCACTTTGGCAAAGAGGGTATGATCCCTGCCCATCCCGACGTTATAGCCGGGATAAAACTTGGTGCCTCGTTGGCGAATGAGAATGTTGCCCGGTTGCACCCGTTCATCGGCGTACCGTTTGACGCCCAGGTATTGAGGGTTGCTGTCGCGTCCGTTTCGAGATGAACCGCCGCCTTTTTTATGTGCCATACCCGGTTCCTTTGCTAGCCCGTGACGATGTCATCGACGCGGAGTTGGGTGAATGATTGACGATGTCCGCGGGTTTTCCGGTAATTCTTCCGGCGTTTTTTCTTGAACACCGTGACCGACCGGGTTCGGCCGTTCCGAATCACCGTGGCTTGCACGTGCGCTCCTTCGATCACCGGTTGTCCGCGAAGGGGTTCCTCGCCCGTTGAAATGAACCGAACGGGCTTCAACTCCAAGGTTTGGCCGACTTCGGCGTGCAGCGTTTCGATCTGAAGGATCGAACCGCGTTCGACCCGGTATTGTTTTCCGCCGGTTTCCAAGATCGCGTACATGAGAACGTCATCCTTTCATTGGCTGCACATGTATCATGCACCGGAAAGGAGTGTCAAGGCGTGCAGGGACGTCGAAACGGCCGGATTGACAGGTTGAGACCGCCTCGCTATAAGCTATAAGTAGGGGGGCACATGTGCGGGCACGTATCTGCGTATCGCCAAGCCGAATCTTCTCTACGACGGCAACTGCGATGAATCGGCATGTTTCAGAAAACCGGAGGTCAATGCGATGGATAGCAAAAAAGTGCTCGAACAAGCTTTGGCTCTCAGGCCGAATGAAAGGTTCTCGGTTGTTGAAGGTATTTTGAGAAGTCTTGACGAACCGGATGTGTCGCTTGACGCAATATGGGCCGAAGAAGCAGAAAAGCGACTACACGCGTATCGTGAGGGCAATCTTGAAGGGATACCAATGCAGGAAATATTCAAGGAAAAATAATGAGAGTTGTGTTCTCCGGCTTGGCAAAAAGAGAACTCGATGATGCAACGAACTTTTACGAAATGGAATTTGAAGGTCTTGGAAAACGATTTCTTGCAGAGGTCAAGAAAGCCGTGATCAGGATTTCCGAATACCCCAAAGCGTGGTCGGTCGAGCGAGGTGAAGTCAGGAAATGCCTGTTGCACAGATTTCCTTACAAGCTTTTGTACTCTATTGAGCGAGATCATATCCATGTCATGGCGGTTGCCCATTTACATAGAAAGCCTGACTACTGGGTTGAAAGGAGTGACACGTGACAAGTTGCGAGCACGCAGCCGGGAACAGAAAGGTAGGTCATGGTAACGCCGAGTGAAAAAATCTGGATGGACGGAACTTTCGTGAATTGGGACGAAGCCTCCGTCCACGTGTTGACGCATTCCTTGCACTACGGCCTGGGCGCCTTCGAAGGCATTCGCTGCTACCGGGGGAAAACCGGGTCGATGATCTTCCGCTTGCGCGAGCACGTGGACCGGCTGTTCGAGTCGGCGCATATCGTGATGATGAACGTTCCGTACAGCCGCAAGGACGTGTTCGAGGCCATCGTGGAGACGGTCCGGATCAATAAACTGGACTCCTGCTATATCCGTCCCTTGCTGTACGTGGGCCATGGGGAAATGGGGCTGTATCCCGGGAACAATCCCGTCAAGCTGGCGATTGCCGCCTGGCCGTGGGGGACCTATCTGGGAGAGGACGCCCTGGTGCATGGAATCCGGGCCAAGGTGTCGTCCTTTACCCGCCACCACGTGAACGTGTCGATGACCCGCGCAAAAGTCTCCGGGTACTACGTGAATTCCATTTTAGCCAAGTGTGAGGCGAAAAGCGCGGGGTACGACGAGGCTATTCTCCTGGACACGGAGGGCTACGTGGCCGAGGGCACCGGAGAAAACGTGTTCATCGTGTCAAAGGGCGTGCTCAAGACCACTCCCTTGACTTCCGTCCTGGAAGGCATCACTCGTCATTCCATCCTGGAGTTGGCCAAGGAGAAACACATTCCAGTGGTGGAGGAACGGTTTGCCCGTGATGCATTATACGTGGCCGAGGAAGTGTTCCTCACGGGAACAGCCGCCGAAGTGGCGCCGGTTCGGGAAATCGACGACCGGCAAATCGGAACCGGAAAACGCGGCCCCATCACGGACCTGCTCCAAAAAACCTTCTTCGACATCGTCAAAGGCGAAGACGATTCCCACGCCCAATGGCTGACGCCCGTATAAGCCGCATGGTGTTTCGCAAACACGATCGGAACTCGCTACTGGATCTCGGATTGTGGATTGGAAGAGGGAGGCTAGGCCCGCCTGCGTTGCGGAACATAGCAGAATCATAGCAAAACCATAGCAAAAATAGCACAAATCATAGCATTTCATAGCAAAATCATAGCAGTACATAGCAAGAAACATAGCAAGTCATAGCAGACATAGCACAAGCCTTTTGTCACCTTCAGTCATTCCCGCCTTTTCTTCTGTCATCCCTGACCCCGGTCGGGGATCCAGAGTTTGTTCTTTCATTCGCATAAGACGAAAAAACGGAGTAGGTCAGATTAGCGCAGCGTAATCCAACAAGCAGGGCACCGGAGTAGGTCGGATTAGAGTAGGTCGGATTAGCAAAGCGTAATCCGACAAAAAAACTCAGCAGCAGCAGGTCGGGTTAGCCGAAGGCGTCACCCGACAATCCCACCAGCCCCCCACGACACCTTGATTCACAACCCATGGTTGAATATAATACGCGACCTCTAGCCCATCCTGGCCGGGAGAAAACAAGGACGCACACCATGTCCCCCGAAATACACGTCAAACGCTCCCGAAGCACACTACCCGCCAAGACAAGTAAGAGTCCGCGCGTCCGCGCTTCCGCGCTTCCGCGCTTCCGCGCTTCAGCGCTTCCGCGCTTCCGCGCTTCCGCGCTTCAATTACTGTAAGTAAACCGAACAGTCTACCACATTTCCCCTCACGTTGTCATGCGCGATGGGCGTTTCTCTCGCGCTTTCACCTCAACGCTTCGTTCTCTCTGTGCCGATCTCCTAGGCGTGTCTGCGCATTCCGTTTAAGCAAAAACCTGTCCCTTCAGATTCGGATCGACGTTCAACGAACGTCTATTGTTTCGTCTGA
>JAJDZI010000023.1 GCA_022824735.1 Nitrospirales bacterium | reverse complement strand
TTGCTCGACCACGCCGTTCAGCGCCTCTAGCACGTCACGATCCTGGCGGTCCGTCCCGCGCCCCGGCCGGTACCAACTCGAGCGCGCAAGATGCACGGCAGCACAGGCCCGGGCCTTGCTCAATCCCCAGTGGGCCACCAGGTCGTGCGCGGCGTCGCGCTTCGCCGGTGGCCTCAGAGCTTTTTGCCAGTAACGCCTTCAGAGCATCGTTCTCCCGGGCCAGTTCCGCATACATCCGCTTGTATTGCGTGACCTCGCCCTCGATCTCCTTCAGGCGCTTGAGGTCCGAGGCACTCATCCCGCCGTCTTGCGCTTTCCAGTGGTAATACGTCGCCTCGCTGATGCCGTGCTGGCGACAGATCTCTCGTGTCTTCTTCCCAGTCTCCGCTTCTTTCAGAATCGATACGATTTGCGTCTCGGTGAATCGACTTCGTCTCATGGGCGTCTCCTGACAGGGCGATCCTGCCAGAAAACTCCACTTATCACATGTCGCAAATCAGGGGAAGCTTACGCGACTGATATAAAAATAACGCCATCCTGACGAATAAGATTTCTAGCTAAGCGAAGACGTGGATACATCATATTCAGCCAGTTGGTGTGGAACCTGCCCGATGATTCAGTGTTGGATGAAAGCTTTCGGTTCTCGCCATCAATCTGACCGGTTAATTCCAAGTAGTTCTTGATATTGTCGCGGTAGTCATCGGGATAGACGAAATCCCTTCCCTGTGTTGTACGGCGGGTCGATGTAGATGAGCTTCACCTTCCCGGCGTAGCTCTTCTGCAAGAGCTTGAGTGCCTCCAGGTTGTCGCCCTCGATCATCAGATTCTGTGTCGTGTCCCAATCGACGCTCTCCTCCGGGCAAGGACGCAACGTGCCGGTGGAAGGCGTCAATTTCAACCGCGCAGCCAAGAAGCTGCTTGAGCACGTCAAAGTCGACCTTACCCTCGGTGAACGCCTCAGGGAAGAGCACTTTCAGTTGATCGACGTTCTCTGCGACAACATCGGCCGACCGCATCTCCGGAGTATTGGCAGTGAGCTTTTCCACCTTGTCTCCTTGGTTTACAATCGCGTCTAGGCCTTCCCTTGCCATTCGAATGGGTTCAACAAGGCCACTCCGAGTTGGCCAAAATCACGTACGTTGCGGGTCACGACCGTGAGTCTGTGGACTATGGCGGTTGCCGCGATCATGGCATCTTCGATCAGGGTGTCCGATTGTCTATGCTTGAGCCGAGCCCATTCCCTGAACGTGGACGCATCCATGGGCAGCACACTGTAAGAGGCGAGCACCCTGCCGAGCCAAGCCTCCAACTCGTCCGCCTTACTGACGTCCTGCTCTCGGGCGATCTCGATACCCGCTTGGATCTCTCCGACCGTCACTGCGGATAGAAAAAGTTTATCGGCGGGTACGTCCGCAATCCAATTGAGGACGCCCTTGTGCGGATTGCGCCGGCGCAATTCCGAAACAACGTTTGTGTCGAGAAGATACACGGATTTATTCGAACGTCGGTGACACTCGATGACGATGCGTTTTACGCGGCGGCGTTAGCGTATCAGTACGCGCTTCCGGTGCGAGCAACAGTTCCTTGAGGTCCGGTCTGGCCATCTTCTCCAATCGTCGCCACTGGTCAATAGGGACGAGCACGGCTGCTTCCACGCCTCGTTTGGTCACAACCTGCGGTCCTTCGGCTAGGCTCGTCTCGAGCAACTCGCTGAAGCGCGCCTTGGCGTCCTGCACCTGCCATGTCTTGGACATAACATCCTCCAATACATCAAAATTCTTATAGTAACTAGGCATCAGACTAGTCTAATTCAAATAAAAAGTCAATCGAGATGGAATGCGATTCCAAAGAATGAAAGATCACGGGCGAAAAACAACTTTCATTGCCACGGACGCCTTCGGCGACCTAACAGCGTAAGCCTCGGCAACGCTTATTTCACCGACTCTGAGCCCGGCAACTTGCAGGATAGCAGGGTATCTGGCGAAGATTACTACTGATATGCCGATGAAGAATCCACCCCATCCAGGCCTGTCGATCTGTCACGACTGCCTGGAGCCATTGAGGCTCAGCGTGACGAAGCCGCAAACAATTATCCGATGTCGTGAATGGCCATGCGGGGATCTCGCCGGAGATGGCGACCCACCTTGATTTTGTTGTTAGGCATTGGCTCTAAAAACTGATTCGAATGTATGTGCATTTTGAAAGTTATACTTTCATATTGTCCGCACATCTGATACCTTATGGGCTATGATCAAACGCGACATTCAGGCTTGCCTAGTCAAGCTGTTTAAACAATATCCCTTTGTCACCGTCACCGGGCCGCGTCAGTCCGGCAAGACGACGCTCTGCCGCACAACCTTTCCTCATCTGAAATACATCAACCTGGAAGCACCCGATCAAAGGGAATTCGCCGAATCAGACCCCCGGGGTTTTCTTTCCCGGCTCGGCGGGGGCGCCATCCTGGATGAAGTCCAGCGCGTACCGGAACTCCTGTCATACCTTCAAGTTTTTGCCGACGAGCATGGCCAGAACAGCTTCTTCATTCTCACGGGCAGCGAGCACTTCCATCTCTCCGATGCCATCAGCCAGTCACTGGCGGGACGGACGGCCCTGCTTCAACTCCTGCCGTTTTCGCTGGCGGAACGGCAACGAGCAGGTGCGAGCGTCGCGGTAGACGATATTCTTTACTCGGGTTTCTATCCCCGAATTCACGATCAAAGTCTCGAACCGCGACAAGCACTCGGCGATTACTTCGAAACCTACGTCGAACGTGACGTGCGCCGTCTTGGTGAGATCCGCAACCTCTCCAGCTTTCGTCGGTTCGTCCGCTTGTGCGCTGGGCGGGTGGGACAGCTTGCCAATCTCTCTTCACTGGGTGCCGACGCCGGTGTCTCCCACACGACGGCGCGACACTGGCTCACGATCTTGGAAGCAAGCTACATCATCTTCCAATTACCGCCTTTTTACACTACCGTTCGCAAGCGCTTGGTGAAGTCACCCAAGCTCTACTTTTACGACGTGGGACTGGCCAGCTATCTCATGGGTATCGAGTACCTCGGGCAACTTGCCACGCATCCCCTTCGCGGTCCGCTTTTCGAGAATGCGGTCGTGGTCGAGGTGCTTAAGCATCGCTTCAACCGAGGCCACCGCTCCAATCTCTGCTTTTTCCGCGACAGCCGGGGGTTGGAATGCGACCTCTTGTTTGAGACAGGCCAGGGTATGGGTGCCATCGAGATCAAGTCCAGCGCGACAATGACCACCGACTATTTCCGTTCGCTCAACCTCATTGCAGAGTTGATCCCGGAAATCTCCGCCAAAGCCGTTGTTTACGGCGGGACAGAACGTCAATCCCGGAGCGAGGGCGAGGTCGTGCCGTTTGTCGATCTCTGTGAGATACTCGAACGCCTTGAAGGCAAAAGGGGAAACCGAAATCCCCGCAAAATAAGTTAGACCGCCGTCAGGCCGGAATCCTCAAAACGGCGAAAATCCGCCACGTTCATGGTCGCAATGGGTGCGCCTTCAGCGAGCGCTGCCGCTGCAATCATGCAGTCGAGCAATGAGCCACGTCGTCGCCCCGACTCATTGAATAACCGTGCGGCAATTGACGCATGATCCGGCGTGAAGGCACTCTGCTGTCCAACGATTTGAGCCGCCAACTCTATTTCGGATTGGTCAAGCGGACCGCAGAGAAACTCCGCCCAGGCGACCGTGCTCATGCTCAGCGTTTCGCCGGCACAGATCCACTCTCGCAACTTGCAGTCCTCAAGGGTCCCCACGTTCAGCGCCCGAATCAGAAAACTCGTGTCCAGGTGAATCATGGGGTCTTATGAGCCAGCCGCTGAGAAGTCGCACGACGCTCAACCTTCAAGTCCCGTTCCCACCGTGCGAAATTGACTTTGCGCAACCGTAGCGAGGCTTGTAGTTGGTCGAGAGCACTGAGTGCCACACTGTCGCTGGGAATCCCCTCTATCGCTGCAACCCGAATGGCGCGCCGCAACACCTCGGACTTCGACACGTTCCAGCGTTGCGCCAATTTTTCAAGTGTGCGTATGGATTCCACGTCCAGCGAATAGGTCGATTTGATAGTAGTTACGGCCATATTGATATTATATGGCCATATTCCGGCCCCGTCAATCTTTCGCCTCGCACAGGGCGGGCGGGCGACCGGCCGGTCGCCCCTACAGGGTATGGAGATACTGTTATGGGTCCTGGCCGTCCCTAACCGCAGGGTTTTCCGGGTCTTCCGACCATCTGGCCGGGTTCTCCGCGATGTATTGCCGAATCCGGTCCAATGCGGATTCATTCCGTATAACATGTTCGTAGTAATTGCGCTGCCAGACCGATGCGCCGGGCGTGCCACGCATTGTGTTGATGCGTTTGGTTGTGGCAGATTTGAATCCGGCAATCATCGCGCCGAGGGACCCGGATCGTGGTCCGCTAGGGGCGACCGGCCGGTCGCCCCTACAGTGGTCGTCGGTAATAATGACGATACCATGGACGTGGTTGGGCATTACAACCCAGGCGTCCAATTCGATCTCGATGCGGACCTGTGCAGATTTCAACCATTCCTCTGCGGCTATCCGGCCCAATTCGTTCAGTTCCACCTCCACCTCACCATCAATCACTTCGCCAAACAGTAATTGACGCCCGTTTGTGCAGACGGTCACAAAATACGCCCCTTGCCGGATATAATTGAACCGGGGGAGACGTAGCGACCGGCGCCGGGGCGTTGTAGGGGCGACCGGCCGGTCGCCCTTACGGAGGACGTCATCACTGAAGTCTCGTTCGGGCACGCGCATTATGCCTTTGGTTGGTTCTCCGTAGTTTTATGCAGTTGGAAGATAGAGCGTTTAGGCGATGGACGCAAGCAAGTGTCTCGCCCGTGCCGGCAGGTCGAACAGGCCAGACACGCTACTTTAGCATTGTCTCCTTGACGGGGAAGTTTACGCGGGTTTCTGTGGTCAGAGTTCTTCGATAAGCTGGTATTTTGCGATCCGATAGGCGACTTGACGCGGCGTCATGCCCAACAGTCTGGCCGCCTTTGCCTTGACCCATCCTGTTTTCCTGAGGGCTTCTCGAAGACGGTCCCGTTCGATCGCATCCAGGCGTGCGGAGAGTGTTGGCTGGGATGCAGGGCTGTTCGACTTGGCGGTGGGCTGAGATTGAACGATTCGCATATGGTCAAAATACGGCGTGAGTGATTCAGGAATGGCTTCCATATTGACAAGCGAGGTCTCTGCAAGGACGACCAACCGTTCAATGCAATTTTGTAATTCACGAATGTTTCCGGGCCAATGGTAGACACTCATCATTTGAACCACGTCCTGCCCCAATTGGACGTGCCGGCTATTGGCGGGATTGGATTTGCCGAGAAAATGCACAATGAGCAAAGGCACGTCGTCCCGCCGGGCACGTAAGGGGGGAAGCGTCAGTGGTACGACGTTCAGCCGATAATACAAATCTTCTCGAAACTCGCCGGTATGGACCATGGCTTCGAGATGACGATGCGTCGCGGCAATCACCCGGACGTTCACCGAGAATGTTTCCTCACCTCCGACTCGCTCGAAGGTTTTGTCCTGAAGAACGCGAAGAAGCTTCACCTGCGTTGACAGGGGAATATCCCCGACCTCATCCAGAAACAACGTTCCGCCGGCTGCCTGTTCCAGGCGCCCTTTTCTGGCCTGATTCGCACCCGTGAAGGCTCCACGTTCCTGTCCAAACAGGGTCGTTTCAATCAGGGTTTCCGGAATCGCCGCGCAATGCACCACCACGAAGGGTTGCCCGGCACGCTCACTCAAGGAATGAATCCTTTGCGCCACCAATTCCTTACCCGTCCCGCTTTCGCCGCGAAGCAATACCGTGGCCGAGGTGTTCGAGATCCGCTGGATGGCAGCTTCCACTGCTTGCATCGCCAGGCTGTTCCCAATAAGCACCGGCGCCTGTTCCTTTTTCCTTCGGTCGCTCGACGATTTCGGTGCATCACCGGCCTGCTTGAGGCGTGGGGATGACCCGGCAATCTCGCAAGAACGGCCCGGAGCCTTTCCCGCTGCGGATTTTTGATTCAACAAGTCCAAGGCCTCGCCAATCCGGGCTTCGGGAGCATCCTCTCGATCTAAAATAGCCCACAGTCGGGTTATGAGCTTGTCGTTGTCCTTTGAAAATTCTCGTTTCACGTTCCGCTCACGTCTGCATAAAACAAAAGGCCCCGGTAGGTCCACGTGCAAACTCGTTGCTCCATGGCTTCCCGGCGCCTTTGCCTTGGTACATGATCGACTGCCCGAATAAGACAGTTCCCCGTACTCGACGAATGTACGGCAAGCATTCTCTTCGGCCAAAAAAAACGCCCTTTCCCCACCTTCATTGGGGAAGGACGTTCATTGTCCTCGCGCAACCTGTCTCAGTCAGCGTAATGACGACTTTGTCATTATCGATTGTAGTTAACCGTACTTTTCTCTTTTTGTCAATGGGGCGCATTGGTTGGGTCAGTCGTTGACCATTTCCCCTCCACCAACCCTCCCCCTATTTCCCGCTTCATGCAGGAAATAGGGGAGATGGAGTGGATACAAACCTGACAAGATTGTCGGATTCGAACAAAGATGTCATAACCATGACAAAGATGCACAGAGCAGACCCCGTGGATCTTCAATGCGGAATTTCAATAATATTCAATAGTTAGGCATGGGAAAGAAGATGGCATTGTTCTTGCTTCCTTCTCTTTATAGAAACGCTACGGTGTATGCCGAAATCCCGTAGAGTGACGCAGAAGTCAAAATCGTACTGGCAATGACGCCAGGCCTGAGAGTTTTCAGAACTCTTGGCTTGGCGTTTTTTTTGCGTTTTTTTCGCAGCACCAGGCTTGGACCTGGGAGACGGTAACTGTAAAAACAGAAAGACAGTGGATTCCCGCGCCTGTCCTGAGCCCTGAGCTTGTCGAAGGGTCGAAGGGTTCGCGGGAATAACAGAAGAAGGAGAAGCCATGGCACACACCATTCACAATCACCGTGACGACCCGGTTTCATCGAAAACCCCAGTCTCTGACGCTGTGAATCGGAAACCACCTCTCACCTCTGAAGAGTACCGCTCCAAGACACTTGAAGTGGCCGTGACGAAAGCCGTGCTGCAGGCAAGTGGTCCGACGCGACGACAACTGCTCGCCGGTGTCGGAAGCGCGGCGCTGGTTGGACTGATCAGCGAGTTTCTTCCTCTTTCCCAATTGCAGGCATTGGCCGCAGATCCCGTGGGCAAACCGGAAAAAACGGATCTGGGAATCGGGTTTATTCCCATTACCTGTGCCACGCCGATCATCATGGCCGAGCCCATGGGGTTCTACAGCAAGCATGGCCTGAATGCCAAAGTCAAACGGGCGGCGGGGTGGGCCATGGTCCGGGATTGGGCAATCAACAAGGACGTGGATGCCGCGCATATGCTCTCTCCCATGCCCTTGGCCATCACCCTGGGCGCGGGATCTCCTCAGGTCCCGTTCTACATGCCCGCCGTGGAAAATATCAACGGGCAAGCCATTACCTTGCACAACAAACACAAAGGCGTGAAAACGGCTGCGGATATGAAAGGGTTTCGTTTTTGCGTGCCTTTTGATTATTCCATGCACAACTATCTATTGCGCTACTTCCTGGCCGACGGCGGCGTGCATCCGGACAAGGACGTGCAAATCCGCGTGGTGCCGCCCCCGGAAATGGTTGCCAACCTGAAGGCGGGCAACGTGGACGGCTATCTGGCCCCCGATCCCTTTAACCAACGCGCCGTGTATGAAAACGTTGGTTTCATTTACAAGCTCTCGAAGGACATCTGGGACCAACACCCATGCTGCGCGTTTGCGATCTCACAGGAATTCGCCAAGACGCATCCGAATACGTTCCTCGCGTTGTTCCGGGCGATCGTCGATGCCACCCATTACGCGTCGAACCCTGCAAACCGGAAGGAAATCGCCAAGGCCATTTCTCCGGCGAATTATTTGAACCAGCCGAGAATCGTGCTGGAACAGGTCCTGACCGGGACATTTGCCGATGGATTGGGCGGGATCAAAAAGGTCCCGAGTCGCATCGATTTCGATCCGTATCCCTGGCATTCCATGGCCGTCTGGATCCTGACCCAGATGAAGCGGTGGGGTCATCTGAAAGGGGACGTGAATTATCAAAAGGTCGCGGAGCAGGTCTATCTCGCGGCGGAATGCGACAAGGTATCCAAAAGTCTAGGTTATCCCACGCATGCCAAAACCATGATGCCGCACGTGATCATGGGCAAGACGTTCGACCCCATGAAGCCGGAACTCTACGTGAAGAGTTTTCCCATTCACAGCATGGCATAGGCGGTATGCCCCCTCACCCCAGCCCTCACCCTCCAGGGGAGAAGGTGCGGGAAGGGAAGAATTATCAACCCCCCGATTAAAAATGTCGGGGGCAGGCTCAGTCAATACAGACTGGAATGACGATGGGCAGCAAATCAACACAGCATCCGTTCTTCATCTCCATCTTTTTCCTCGGGATTTTTCTGTTCGCGTGGCACGTCGCCACCATCAGTACCCCGTTCGACCCCACGGGCAAGACGGACGAGGAATTGATGGTTATGGAGTTCAACGGCGACATCGTACAAACCGATGACGGCAGGTACGTGTGGAACCCGGAAAAAGAAAAAGTGAAAGGGGTGCCGGGGCCCATGACGGTGCTGGAGAAAGCCTGGATCGAATTGAACGAAGCCTTCGTGATTAAAGGAACCAACGATCATGGGATTGCCTTTTTGGTGGGCTATACGGTCTCGCGATTTTCCGTGGGGTTCATGGCTGCCTCCGCCGTGGCCATTCTGGTGGGTATTATTTTGGGATTGAACCAGATTTTGTTTCGCGCGCTGAACCCGTTCATCCAGATCCTGAAGCCCATCTCACCCTTAGCCTGGATGCCCTTGCTCCTGTACACGGTCAAGGACCCGAAATGGACGTCGATCCTGGTGGTGTTCATGGCCGCGGTCTGGCCGACTCTGGCCACTACCGCCTTCGGCGTGAACTCCCTGCGGAAGGAATATTTACAGGTGGCCGCCATTCTTCAGTTGTCGTGGTTCAAACGGCTGTACAAGGTGATTCTGCCCGGAGCCGCGCCGACTATTGTGAACGGCCTCCGCATTTCATTCGGGAGTGCCTTGGTGGCTGTGGTGCCGGCGGAAATGTTGCTGGGGGAACTGGGCGTGGGCTACCTGAGTTGGATTGAATGGAACAACCTGGATATTGCCGGGGTCATATTCGCCATCCTGGTGGTGGGGACCGTCGGCGTTGTCCTGGATTCGGGGTTTAACAAATTGGCCGGTTTGGTCACCTATCGGGAGTAACGTCATGTCTTTTCTCTCTATCGATCATATGAGCAAGTACTTCCCGAGTCATTCCGGGAACGGCACGGTCTGCATCTTCGAAGACGTCACGGTCAAGATCAACAAAGGAGAATTCGTCACCGTGATCGGCCATTCCGGGTGCGGGAAAAGCACGTTGCTCAATATCATTGCCGGGCTGGAAACCCCGACCGAAGGCGGAGCCATCCTGAATGGACAGGAAGTCACGGGGCCGGGATTGGATCGGATGGTGGTATTTCAAAATTTTGCCTTGATGCCGTGGATGACGGTCTTCGAGAACGTCTCCCTGGCCGTCCGCTCGGCGTATCCCACCTGGAGTTCGCAGGAGATCAAGGCGCACGTACAGAAATACATCACGTTGGTCGGCCTGCAAGGGGCTGAAACCAAAAAACCCACGGCCCTGTCCGGGGGCATGAAACAACGGGTCGGACTGGCTCGCGCGTTTTCCATTGAACCGAAGGTGCTCTTGCTGGACGAGCCGTTTGCGCAAATCGACGCGCTGACCAGGGGCGTGATTCAAGAGGAATTGGTGCAGATGTGGAATGCCACCCGCAACACGGTCTTCATGGTCACGCATGACGTGGATGAGGCCATCCTGCTTTCCGACCGGATCATGCTCATGACCAACGGGCCTTCGGCACGGATCGCGGAAATCGTGGACGTGACCATCCCCCGGCCGCGGTCACGGGAAACGATCATCGAAGATGAACACTATTACAAGATTCGAAACCATATCATCCATTTTCTCGTCCGCCATGCCTCGCACGGACAAGCGGAGGAGAGCGGAGATCACACGGATCGGTCCGGCCCCGTCAAGATCAACTTCCGCGATCAGGCGACGAAACCCGTAGGGGCGGTCCTGTGTGGCCGCCCATAACTAGAAAGGAGCCATCATCATGAGTGATGCGACAGCAATCATAAAAGCCAAACGTTTGGAAAAAAACATTGCGATTGCCGACGTCGCGGCAGCGGTGGGCAAAAATCCGGCCTTCGTAGCCGCCGCCTTGACCGGCAATCACCGGTTGACGCCGCAGGAAGCGGCGACCGTCGGGAAACTGTTGGGCCTTGATCAGGAATCCACCGCCAGCCTGAGCCGGTTTCCGGTGCGGGCAGACTTTCCGAACATGAGTGATCCGTTCAAGTACCGGTTACTCGAGGTCATTGGCGTGTACGGTGATGCCCTGCGGGAGATGGCCAATGAGATGTTCGGAGACGGCATCATGAGCGCCATTGATTTTTCACTCGATATGGAGAAGGTCAAGGGAAGCCAGGGAGAAGATCGTTGTAAGATCACCTTGAACGGCAAGTGGCTCGAATATAAGACCTTCTAGGAAGGATGCGCCACCTGCCGGGCAGGCGCCTCTTCAATTCCTCCTCCTTGTTAAGAGCGCGCCTGCTTCCCTTTCTTCTTGGTAGCCACACGATCTCCTCTATAGGTTGGGACGTGCCCTCCCCCTGTTCTCCTTGCAGCTTTTAGCGAGGATTCGGATCTTTTTTTCCCTGTCATCTCCGACCCCGATCGAGGATCCAGTGTCATTATCCTGCGAACGAAGGAAAAAGCAAAGACACTAGATTCCCGATTAAAAATGTCGGGAATGACCGAAGAGAGTTGTTTTTTCCTTGTCATACAGAGCATCATGGGATCTCTTGTCATTTTCAAAGGAGTTGCACTCATGATTAATCGTTTGGGAACGACCGCCCTGCTGCCTCTTGTGGCTTTCGGCATCGTGAGCCTTTCAATCATGACAGCCCCGGTTCAGGCTGCCACGATCCAGGGCTTCGGCGACTTGAAATTCGGCATGACCCCCGCAGAAGTCGAGGCGCTTGAAGACTGCTCAAGCCAGACCCAATGTCTCTATGACCTTCTGGGAAAGAATCGTTACTTTGCCTTAGCCTATGGCCCAAGCGCAGGTGCTCCCTCCGGGCAAGGGAACACGCCGGCCGCCCTGAGCCACATCGACATTGAAATGGGCACGTATACGCAGGAATGGTTTCTCGAAGTCTTTGAGGTGCTGGCCTCGCAATACCCCATCAACCACCAACCCACTGACCAGGAACAAGCGATCTTTAAAGATGGAACCGCCCAAGAACTGGTGTTCGGGTTTGTGGACGGCTTTGTGCTGCTGAAAATCGTGCGGCGACCGTTCGGGAACATGATCATTCACGTCGTCTTTCAGGATGCCGTCCACGCCCAAGGCCAGCGCGATGTTTGGAACGCCGCCGTGACTCCTTAGCCGGACGGACCAACCATGCCGAACCTCGATCACCCCGTCGTCGAACGCACGGACATGAATCCGTTGGCCATTGTCACCGGGGCTTCACGAGGGATCGGGGCCGCCTATGCCCGCGTCCTTGCAGACCGGGGCTATGACCTGTTGCTGGTCTCGCGTGACGAGACGCGACTCACGCACCTCGCCCGCGAACTCGAAGCGAACCACGGGATTCAAGCCCACGTGTTCATTGCCGATCTGTCCCAATCTGACGCTGCCCATCAATTATTCGTGGAAAGCCGGCAATACCGTCAGACCCCGGACGTGCTGATCAACAACGCCGGGTTCGGATTGTACGGGGAATTCATCTCCCACCCGCTCCCGCGCATCCAGGAGATGTTGCACATACACGTCCGAACCGTGGCGGAAAGTATCCGGTTGTTTTTGCCGGGAATGGTCGAGCGCAGGTCCGGCGCTATTATCAACGTGGCCTCCATCGCCGGCCTGTTCCCTATTCCGCATTTCGCGGAATATTCCGCGACCAAAGCGTTCCTGGTGTCGTTTTCAGAAGCATTGGCCGAGGAAACGCGCGACACCGGCGTGGTGATCCAAGCCTGTTGCCCGGGACAAACGGAGACCGATTTTCACGCCTCCGCCGGCTTTCGTCCTCCCGGGTTCCTTCCCGTGCAAACGGCCGACCAGGTGGCCCACACGTCCCTGGCTGCATTGCCGAACAAGAGCCCCGTCGTCACCATCGGCTGGCAGGGAAAGTTGACGGCTCTGGCGATACAATGGTTGCCACGGAGGTTCCTCATCAAAAGCGTTGGGCGAATCACCAAGCTCGCAAGGAACCTCTGATCCCCGGTCAGGCCCCACGGCTTGACAGTTCATCCACAGCTTCGAGACAGCGCGCGTCGTCCACTCGTGGATCATTGACCAACCGGCTGACCGGCACCGCGCTCATGGCGTCTGCGGGAAAAGACGTCAGGAATGGAGCCAGGTGCATCGCATCCTGTAACCCGGGGTCCAGCCACGGTTCATATGCCGCAGGCGGCAAAATAACCGGCATCCGGTCATGGATCGAGGCCAGACGTTCGTTGGGCGTCGTGGTGAGGATTGCGCATGATTCGATGGCCTGCCCATCAACACCCGTCCACCTGTCCCACAACCCGGCGAACGCAAACGGACGTTCACTGTTCAACCGGATATAGTAGGGCTGCTTCCGTGAGCCTTCCCGTTTCCATTCATAATAGCCATCCGCCAGCACTAGACAACGACGTTCCTGAAAGGGTTTTCGAAAGGACGGCTTTTCCGCCACGGTTTCCGCCCGGGCGTTGATGAGGTTCATCCCCATGGCGGAATCCCTGGCCCATGCCGGAATCAGGCCCCACCGCAACGTAATGGCCTCGCGTTTCCGTGTTTGGTGCTGCGCTCTGACACAGGCAACCCCTTGGGATGGGGAAATGTTATATCGGGCCTGGAGGTCAGGGGTTGCCTCGAGTTGAAACACTTCTGCAAGGACCTCAGGCGTACAGGTTAAGGTATAACGTCCGCACATTTTGCTCGCCCCCGCAACTCTGCCTCCGCACGCTCATAATCCCCCAAGTGTACGCTCATTAAACTCTTCCACAACTTTCCATGATTCGGCACAGAGAAATGAAGGAGTTCATGCACAATTGTATGTGTTCAGTAATTTGTTGACAGTTTCAGTCGATGGGTTGAGGGGGCGTCATCCGCAAGAACACACCCAAGTTGTCATCCTGAGCTTGTCCTGAGCGAAGCGAAGGACCTGCGAAGGATCTGCTTTTACGGGCGTTTGGTCAAGCAACGACCCGTTCGCTTCGCTCAGGGCAGGCTCCTTGATTCTTCGCTACGCTCAGAATGACAATTCTGGGTGATCAGTCCCT